>PUNU01000131.1 GCA_003551865.1 Syntrophomonadaceae bacterium | reverse complement strand
GCAGGCCGGTTTTGTCCATGCCGGCTTTAAGGGCACAAACTGCTTCACGCAGATCGGTAAAAGTTTCAATAATCAGCCCGTCTGCACCCTCTTCGGCCAAGATCGCCGCCTGTTCAAGGTAATTTTCATATATCTGTTCTTCGGTATAACTGCCGTATGGTTCCAAAAGCTGTCCCGAAGGCCCAATATCCCCAAATACCAGCTTCTCTTTACCGGCTGCCTCTTTTGCCAGTTTAACCCCTGCGGAATTGACTTTTCGCACATCAATGTCAAGCCCCCGCGCTTGAATATTGATCCTGTTCATTGTAAAAGTGTTGGTAATCAATACATCGGCTCCGGCCCGGCTGTATTCACGGTGAATTTCAAGTACGGCTTCCGGGCTGGTTAAATTGCTGGCACCGCTCATATCACAACCGCGCCCGGCCAGTTCGGTGCCCATTCCGCCGTCAAAGAGCACCACCTTTTTACCGGCAAGCATTTCCTTAAAAGTCAACTTTTTCACTCCTTTTAGCAGCGCAAATTTAAAACATTCCCCTAACGGGGCTGGAGGGAAAAATGCATGGTTTAAAAAAGCATTATTCAACCGGACAGCCGCCGCGTTTCTTCGGCCGGGTAAATCATAAATTCCTCGAGGGGGACAATTTCCAGCCCTTTTGCACGCAAGCCGTCGATAATCGGGCCCAGGGCCTCGACCGTGGGCCGGCGGTTTGCACCTTCACTGCTCAACATCGAACCACTGTCGTGAAATAGAATAATATCTCCACCGGCGGCCCGGTTTACAACTCGGCGAACCACACCGTCTGTCGTAGCCCGGGGATGCCAATCCTGGGAAGAGAGGCTCCAAAGGATCAGCTCCTGGCCTAAAAGCTTGGCGATACGGCGCATGCGCATATCGTACAGCCCCCTGGGGGGTCTTAAATACTGGGGATACACACCTGTATGCTGAAGGATAACCAGGTTGGTGCGCATAATCTGGGCAGCCAGCTGAGGAGGCGGCGAATTTGGCACCGTAATATGCCCGTAGGTATGATTGCCCACTTCGTGGCCTTCTTCAACAATTTGTTTCGCTATATCAGGGTACTTCTCAACATGAGTGCCCACCAGGAAAAAAGTAGCCCGTGCCCCCTTTTCGGACAATATCTTCAGGACCTGCGGCGTGTAATTGCCGCTTGGACCGTCGTCAAAAGTTAAAACGACTCTGCCCCCTGCTGAAGGCCTCCTGCGGACTATATCGGTCTGAGCGCCAAATCCATGATAAACATAAGAATAAGCCACCCCCATCAACAGCAGGGCCGAAATTATAACGGTTCCGGTCCACAAAAAAAACTCGCTTAAAAAAACAAAGGGTACCAGGAAAGCAATTAAACGGGTAATGAAGTAGCTGATCACGACTGAACCGGAAATAAAAATCATCGCTATCAACCCGCGCACCAACAAGTCAACTAACAAAGCTATACCTCCTGCAGCAACTGAGTAAATGATCTGTGCCTCTTTTCAAGCAGAGCTGAGCTTTTCATAACGGGACTGCGGCCTGAACAGGTAATTTTTATCTGCCCGCACCCGGTAACTTTCACCCTTCCAGGTGAATATTATGCAGGCATTGTTCTGTAAACAGCCTGCTGGATCCTCAAAGCGCAGGCTCAACAGGGAAGATTCATGCAGCGGCCTGCCGTCGCTGCTCTGCAAATAAAGCCTGGGCACATCATATCCATGGCCGCCTTCCGCCCTGACCTTTAACGTCGCTTCGAGAGGGTTTTCTTCTACGCTTGGAGGAGAAAGCAGGGGCTGACGGTCGAAAGTGGCCGCCCACTGGATATGCCCGCTTATTTCCCTGGTCTCGGGGAAAATATAGCGGAAGTGCTGGTAACGGAAGAAAAGCATCTGGGTAGCCCAGCCGGAAGACATACCAAACTGCATCACGGCCGGGTCGCCCGGGCCGCGAGAGCTCCAACCTACTTTTCCGTTTTCGGCATTGTATGTTTCAAACAACCCCCTTGAATCATAAAGGGTTTTCATTATCCGTTTGTGCAGTTCTTCCGCCTCTTCAGTATAGCCGAAGCGGAAAAGTACTTCCAGGGCTGAATAATTGTTGATCATCCAGATCTGGCCCCGCCAGTAGTAACCGTCCTTGCGCTTGTTGTAAGATTTATCGTCAAAAGCTGCACTTGGAATACCGTAAGAGCCCCAGAATTTTGCGGGATTGAGAAGATATTTTTCAATTACGGCCTTCACTTTATCCAGGTCCGAGCCGGCTCCGACAAAAGCGGGCCACCAGACCGAAGGAGTGATCACTTTTATAAATTTACCGTTTCGCCGGTCCAGCCAGGCACCGTGTTCCGGTGACCAAAGCTCTTGATCGATCCGCTCTTTCAGCTCAAGACCGCGCTCAAAGTAACTTTTTGCATTGTCATCCTGCCCGGCCTCCCGGCAGAGATAGGCGGTATTAATATAGGATTGAAACAACCAGCAGTTTAAATCAACCGCACTGAAAAAGCGGGGCACCACGCCGATTATAAAGCTGGGTAGAAAGCTGGGCGGGTAAAAGCGGGGACTGTCGTCAAGGCCTGATTCTAAGCCGTTGATATAAGAAAAAAAGCCGTTTTTAAGCCTTCTGTTTTCTTCCCACCAGGCCAGGTTATCTTTAAGGGACGGCAAAACCCGGTGCAGAAAGAGTTCTTTTGTTTCGGATTTTTTGAAGCGCTCATAGACACGCACCGCGGCCCAGGACTGCAGGGGCGGCTGTGAATAAAAGTCCAGCACCCCGCGCAGGCAGTCATTCAGCTTGCTTGGAATCAAGTTGCGTTGAGATCCGGAAATAAAGGTGATACCCTTTATTTTTAGCTTGAAGCGGGCGTTCCGGGGAGCGAAATAATTGGCATCCAGCTGGGTAAGCAGCACATCTCCCGCTTTTTGGGGATTCCATTCGCTCAAGCCGAGCACGTGCTGGGGTGTGTCCCAACCCCAAATAAAAGGAAAATATACCTTGGAAGGAACCGAGCCCCAGAATTTCATCTTGCCCCGCGGGTAATAGAGGTTGTTCTGCAGGGCCCAGGCCGCCAGCTTGAGAACTTCCTTAGTATAATTTTCACTCGATTCGCAAGGTGTCGGGAGCTTCAGCTCAAACCGGTCCCAGCGCTTTGCGGCGCCGACTTTGAGCCTCTCGAGATTGCGCAGGGCCCTTTCGGCCCTTTCAACAACCTTTTTTTCATCGTCGGCAGAAAAAGAAATTATAACCGACCAGCAGGCCTTTTGACCCGGTTTTAAATCAAACCAGGACCCCTGAATTTCTTTCTTTCCTGAAACACCGCCGCTGGAAGGCAGAAAATAAGCATAAAACTTCTGGCCGGGCAGGCGGTGGTGATTGGAAAACTGCAGTCCGGATCCTTTTTCCCCGTAAAACGAAAACCCGTTAAAATGAGGGTAGGGGTTCTCCAGGTCACGTCCCACGGTCGGAATGACATAACAGGCCGGCTTTATTCTGACAGAATTAGTGCTTGCCTTCCACTCTGTTTCCAGCACGGCAAGGTTGCGCTGAAGAAAGTAGAGCCTGCTGTGCTGTTGAAATCCATTGTCATCCGACCATTCTTCGATGCAGTACGGACGCAGTTTTACTTCCCTGCTCCCGGGTGATTTAAAATATGATCGGCCGTCATCGCTGTAAAGGCAGGTAGCGAAATCTAAGAGCCGGCCGGCCGCAAATGATGTAATGGTGGCAAAAAGGGCATAACATGACGCCGCCTTCCTTTCCGACACCGACTTAAAGCCGCAGTGACTGCCCAGCTCGCTCAACGGGGAACCGCTGGTACTACCGGCAATATAATGCGGTGCTCCGGTATAATCGGCGTAGCACTTTAGCGGGCGCACCATGTTTTGGATCTGTTTGTGGTATATAAACCAAAACGCCAGCAAGAAAACTACAACGAACGGTATCAGGTACAAAATATTTGATCCTCTCTTCGATTACAGCATAAACTTTAAGCTGCAGACAAAAGTATAAAAAATGATCGCCAAAAGGTCCTCCACGGCCACCTTGATCCGATTAAGCTTACAGCTTAGATGGCCGGGATGTTCCCTGGAGTTCCAATAAAAACCGCTGCACAGGCTCGGACTGCCGGCGGCAGGTTTACATTTTTTATCTTAACATAAAACATCAATGAGTCAAAACAAATTTTCAGCCATTTGGTTCAAAGCGGCAGAAGAAGTCACAAAAAATGCTGCCGGACTGGCCGGAATAAATGAAATTAAAACAATCCCTTAACAACACCAGTTCTTCATGAGTTAGCTTGCGATCGGCAGCCATGCCTGAAAAAGCGTCACCAAAATCAGGCATTCGATAAACCCTCCCTTTAACTTGGATAAGTTGTGACACTACGCCGGTATCCAAACAACTTCGCTTTTGCGGACAAGCGAAATCAGGGAACAAGTCATCGAGAAACAGACAGCAGCCTCGATTACCGATCAATAAGCCATTCCAGGGAAAGCCTCCTTAAGGTGGTAACGGTGGGATTGCCAGTACCCGGATCCCACCCGGCAAACTGGTAATACAGGTCCCTGGCGAAATCGATTTCTTTTTTGTCCAGGCAAACCTCTTCCGAGGGCCCGTCCGGAAGCGGCCTAAAGAGACGCTCCGGTAATACGTCGTCACCGCGGGTAAACCCTTCGCGAGCGTTAAAATAACGCATCATGTTTATGCGCCTTTCACCAACGAGCATCAGCTCATATACCGAAGTATCCCACCCCAACCCGTAACGGCAGATATCCACAAGATCGGAGGGCCCGTAAAGCTGCCAGCAGGGACCCCAAACAAACTGACACAAACAGAGGGTGTCGGCAAGGGCATAAAAGCACTGGCTGTTAAAGGCAAAACGCACTTTTTCCGAGTCTATAACTTGCTGATCCGGTTTATAGCCCTTCCAAACACCGATCTGATAAAGAAATTTACGGATACTGCTCTCCGGATGGGCGGTTAAATCCGGATCATGGGCGCTGGATTGATGATCGGCCCCAAAAGGGTTAACCGCATAGATTAAACCCAAAGAAGGTTTTTGCTGGGGCATGTGCGCGGGCAGTTCCTGGCCTTTGACGGTCATACATAAATCCTCGGCCCCTTTACCAATGCGGCGGGCGGCTTCCGCACTGCCTTCCGCCAGCAGATCTCCAAAACCTCTCCTCTCGGCAATCATCTCTATTAAAGAAGGCAGGACTTTTTCGCTGCCAAATTTTAGCTCCAGCCCGTCAGTATCGTCCGGTCCGATCAAACCTTTTTCGAAACATTCCATGGCAAAAGCGATCGTCGCACCGCAGGATATGGTATCAAGCCCGTACATGTTGCAGAGTTGATTGGCATGAGCTATGGCCTCGAGGTTGTCAATCCCGCAGTAAGAGCCGAAAGTAGCACAGGTTTCATATTCCGGCCCGCCGTAAAAAGGATCGACCTTCCCGGGCACTTCGACCACCCTTTTGCATTTTACAGCACAACCGTAACAGGTATCCCTCTCTTTTAAAATTGTTTCGGTCATGGTCGTTCCGGTGATCTTTTCCGCTCCCACCGGAAACCAGCCCGAAGTCCAGTTCCTGGTGGCCAGGAATCCTTCCAGGTTCATACTGATCAGGATGCTGTCGGTACCGTGCTCCGCCAGGCCGGCGATCAAGGTGTTGTTCTCAATCATCTGCCTGGCATTGCCGGCCGCTTCCCTGAATTTTTCCCTGTTATGCGGTTTCTGTTTCTTTCCTTTCTCTACCGCCACGGCCTTGAGGTTTTTTGAGCCCATCACCGCCCCTGTACCGTTTCTGCCATTGGCCCGGTTACACATATTGAGAACCGCGGCATACTTGACCAGGTTTTCGCCGGCCGGCCCAATCTGGGCAATATGCAGATCTGTTTTGCCGAGGTCCTTCTTAATATATTCCTCGGTTTCTCCGGTAACCTTGCCCCAGGCGGGCCGTGCATCGCGCAGTTCGGCTTCTTCACCGTTAATATAGAGATAAACAGGATTTTGCGCCCGTCCCCGGAACATCACGGCGTCCCAACCGTTGGCTTTTAGCTCTACGGGGAAAAACCCGCCGGACTGGCTGTCACCCGCAGTCCCGGTCAGGGGGCTTTTGGTCGCAATGACCATCCTGTTGAGGCCGCTGATTGGCAGGCCGTTCAAAGGAGATACCGCCATAACCAGGACGTTGCCCGGGGAAAGAGGATCCACCCCCACTTCCATCTCCTGCAGTAAAAGATAAAGCCCCAGGGCGGAACCGCCGGGGTAAAGCCGGTAAATTTCCCCGGGAATTACCTTTTTATTAACCTGGCCGCTGCTTAAATCGACATCGAGAACATTTGCATCCGGAAAAACAGCCATCTCAATTCCTCCTATCCGTTATTTTGCCGCCTGTCTTAATCCTGCTTGATAGTTACCGTGCTTGCGCCCGCCCGGGGCGGGTAAGACTCCAAAACAATACCGGTAATTTTAACTTCCACTTCCATTCCCTCTTCGAACTCGGCAAAAGGAAGCGCGCGCAACCCGTTTTCCACCGGCTTTAATATACGGGTAACCTGACTTATGGTTACATAAGCGGCATCAGTCTCGGTATCAGCTTTATCTTCCCCTTCAACATAGAGAGTCCCCAGGCTGCCGCTATTTTCAGCGGGACTAATTTCTTTAATTGTCCCCCGGATAAACAGCGATTCCGGCTGTTCGAAAACTTTTATCGGCCTTTCATCTTCCACTACAGCGGTGATAATTTCCAGGGCCCGCTGATCCATCCCCGAACCGCTGAAGTATAAAACACCGCCTTCCTCCCACATGCTGTGCAGTGAAATGCCTTTTTCTTCCAACTCGGCCATGTCCGGCAGTTCCTGCTCCGGGATTGGCCGATCATTTTGGGCAGCCGGTGGTTCTCCACCACAGCCGGTGGCAAACAGTAAAACCGGAACCAGAACAGCAAAAACAAGCAAACTCAATTTTTTAAACACTTAATTCACCCCGCACATCAGAATTATACTTGTCCATTAGACCGATGGGGGGACGATACAGTTTCTTTTCTTCATTTTTTCTATTCTACACGGCAAATGTTATCCCTTTTTACAGATTATTGTTTGACTTTCGTGCCGGCTGTTTAACTGTTCAAAGCAGGAGATGCTCATTACCAAGGTTGACCCTTGTTAACCCGGCCTGCCTGGCCGCCCGGTAACAGGCTTCGGCCTGACGGCGGCTGGTCGGCGGCAGATCCTGCATCTGGAAACGAGGGAAAAATCCAAGAAGAGAGTAGGGAGTGTCGGGATCTTGAGCGGCTATAAACGAAGCGATGGCGTATACTTCATCCTCTTCTACATATCCCGGCACAAGGAGGGTGCTGGCTACGGCCAGGGTCACACCTTTTTCCCTGCCGAACCGGGCGCAGTAAGCAAAATTTTCCAGGACCTGCCGGTTGTCACTTCCGCTAAGAGCATAGTACAGCGAAGGATGGTACGCTTTTATATCAAATTTGAGGGTGCCGCCGCTTTGCAGTGAGTAAGCGGTCATTTTTTGCAGAAATTCTTTCTTCATCAAGCCCGAGGTCTCCCAGCAAATAAACAGATCGGGGCGTTTTTTCAAAGCCCTGCGGGCCGCTGCGAGGGCATGGGGTACCTGCGGGGCCGGATCGCCGCCGAAAAAGCAGATGCAGGCGGTGCTTTCATCCACCTGATTGGCCAGTTCCTCAGCGCTGTAAAGGGGTCTTAGCCGCCCGGTCAGGGTGCGGTAATGCCAGTTCTGGCAAAAAAGGCAGTTTAATGTACAGGCACCGTAAAATACGGCCAGGTTCTTCCGGCCATGATAATTAACCTCCCGGGCCGGGCAGACAAAATCAGCTACACAATTGGTCGGCAAAGGATCAAAATAAAACTCGAGCAGGCCTTTGGAGGGCACACCGGCAAGGTGTTTTAGACGGTTTTCCCGGTTTTCCCGCAGACCGCAGTAGCCTTTCTCGCCCTCGCCGGGACTGCAGGAACGGCTGCAGATACGGCACTGCGGCGCACTCTCTACTCTCGGGGGCTGTGGAGGAAGGCCGTAGCGGCGGCGCACTTGTTCATGCACGGCTTTAAGCTTTTCCTCTGTCTCTTCCCGACCCTTTAAAATACAGGTTCGGCAAAATCCGACTGCCTCACTGACCGTTACCCCGGTCAACAGGCACTGCCTGCACTGCATAACGATACCCCCTTTTCCAACTGTTGCCCTGTCAATTAAGTTAGCCTAGATTTTTTATTTGCAGTTATTGCAAGCCGGCGCTTACGGATCGCTCGCCTGGAATTGTGACGGCTCACTTTATGTTCGCTTCCGGCTTGCAAAAGCTACAATAAAAATGAGTGGTTATAATAACTGCCAAATCACGCGCTTTATAAGCTGACAGGGTATTAGCCCAGGCTCAACAGCCTGGCAAAGGCCCGGCCCATTACAATGTCCATTTCCTCTTCATTAAAAGAGATTTCAGCAGAGGAAATCTGCGGCTGACGAAAAGCGCTTACCCAGTTTTCCAGCGGGCATATTGCATTAAAGTAGGGGCCGTCAGTACCAAAAAACACTCTCCAGGGCCCGACTGTATCAATCACCCGCCTGAGCACTCTGTATAAATGCAGGGGATTTTCAAGAAATTCACGCTGCCAGCCGGAAAAATCGACATAGCAGTTAGGCTTGATATTGCAAACCATCAGCGCTTCTTCCCACCAGCTGTGCCCGCAGTGGGCCATTATAATTGGCAGTTCCGGAAAATCTGCTGCGACATCATCAACGTAGACGGGACGGCAGAACCGCGATTTTAACGGCCCGGGCTGACTGCCGGTATGAATCAGGACCGGCATTTTATACTCCAGGCACTGCTCGTAAAGAGGGTAAACTGCTTTTTCATAGGCATACCATCCCGGGGCCGGATGCAGCTTAAGCCCCTTCATTCCCCCATCTTCCACGGCCCGGCGAAACATATCCAGGGCCTGGGGGCGGCGCGGATCAACGGCAAAAAAACCGGTTAAACGATCCGGAAAACGCTTAACGGCCTCGGCAACAAGTTTATTTTGTTCCTCGATAGGCACACCCGGTTCCCCGGTATGCAGGCCGTAATCAACAGCAAAAATACAGGAACGGTCCACCCCGGCAGTGTCCATTTCCGCCACCAGTTTTTCTCCGGTGGTGTCAAACAAACTTCCCTTGACCCAGTCCAGCATGGAAGCGGGATCAGGCACCTCACCTGTTTCCTTTCCTGCACCGGCGGCAACAATGCGGGCAATGTTCAGGAAAAAATCATCATGGACCCAGCCTTCACCAACGAGATGCACATGGGCATCAATGTTCATCGCTATCCCTCCAGGTTTAAATTATTTTTTGCCAGCTTTCCTCCATCCGCCAGACAGCCGCCTGTTGACAGTCAATAGAACCATATTAAGACCGGGGTAAACCTCTGCACTCTCACCCTGTTTGCGGTAAAACAGTCGCATTATTAAAGCCGGACCTTTCCCCAAGCAGGCCCCTTTGTTATAATAATAGCGTAAAGTCTGCCACCCTGCTTATACGGTCGAAGGTGTTTGCCATGGCAATGAGCCGGAAAGAATTTATTAAAAAACTCTCCCTGGTTGGCGGGGCCGGGCTTTTCTACCTGGCCGGTGGAACCTGGCTGCTCAAGGCATGTGCACCGGGGGAAGCACCACCGGATATCGACATAATAGATGAGACGAAGGATAGGCCAACACCTTTCAAGCCGGCCTACGCCAGGCTGGAAGAAGAAGGCAAACTGGCCGGGCGCATCGATGAAGCCTACCGTATTTTTGAGGACTGCGAACTCTGCCCGCGCCAATGCAAAGTTGACCGGCAAGGCGGAGAAAAAGGCTTCTGCCGGGCTCCTGAAAAAGTTGTAGTTTACAGCCACCAACTTCACTTCGGGGAAGAACTTCCGCTTGTCGGCCGCGGCGGCTCCGGAACAATTTTCTTTTCCAACTGCAACCTGCGCTGCGTGTTCTGCCAGAACTGGCCCATTGCCCACGAAGGGAGAGGCCGGGCGGTAAGCGATGAGGAACTGGCTAAAATGATGCTGGACTTACAGCAAAAAGGCTGTCACAACATCAACCTGGTCACCCCCACCCATGTTATGCCCAATATTTTGAACGCCACCCGCATGGCCTTAAAAGACGGCCTTCACCTGCCCCTTTGCTACAACACCAGCGGTTACGAAAGGGCGGAGATGATCAAAATGCTGGACGGTATTATTGATATCTACCTGCCCGACTATAAGTTCATGGACGGAGCCAAAGCCGAACGTTACAATTTAGCCGAAGCTTATGACTATCCGCAAAAGGCGGGGGAAGCCATCATCGAGATGCACCGCCAGGTCGGCGACCTGGTTAAAGATGAACGCGGCATCGCCCAACGCGGTTTGATGGTGCGCCACCTGGTCATGCCCAACCGGGTTGCCGGCACGAAAGAATTTGTCCACTGGGTAGCTGAAAACCTTTCGACGGACACCTATGTAAATATCATGTCCCAGTACCGGGTCGAGCATAAAGCTTACGAATACGAAAAAATTGCCCGGGCAATCACCTCGGAAGAATTCGTCGAAGCCATGGAATGGGCCAAAGAGGCCGGGCTGACAAATCTTGATGAGCGCTCCCTGTCCAACCTCGAAATACACCGCCGAAGAGCAAACTAGTACTCTGTCAGCTTATAAAGTGCGTGATTTGGTAATTATTACAACCACTTTTTTTGAGATTTCGCAAGCCGGAAGCGAAAGGTATTATCTATTCCCAAAGGCCGGGAATTGACACCCCGCAGAAAGCACATTTGCCCTTATCCATCTTTATTTCTTCAATAACAAAGCCTTTCCTTTCGATGATCATCTCACCGCAGTCAGGGCAGAAAGTATTTTCTCCTTCATGGCCGGTCACCCTGGCCACGTAGACATATTTTAGACCCGTTTCAAAAGCTTTATTCCGGGCTTCTTCCAGGGTTGAAGCCGGGGTCCGGGTCAGGGCCGAAAGCTTGTAGAGAGGATAAAACCGGGCAAAATGAAGGGGCACATCTTCGCCAAGCTCATCTACTATCCACCTGCACATATCACCGATCATCTCCATATCGTCGTTCAAAGTGGGAATGACAATGTTGGTTATTTCGAGGTGAACTCCTGACCGGTGCAGTTTTTTCAGGGTTTCCAGCACCGGCTCCAGTTCACAGCCCACGTACTCGCGGTAAAACCGATCGTCGAAACCTTTTAAGTCAAAGTTGACCGCGTCCAGCTTTTCTGCAATTTCTTCAAGCGGTTCCGGCCGGATATAACCGGCGGTGTGCATCAGGTTAAGCATACCCGCTTCCCTGGCCCGATCGGCCACGTCATTCATATATTCATAAAAGATAACCGGTTCTCCAAAAGCATAGCTGATCGAACGCACCTTTGAGGCTCCGGCATGTTCCACTACAGCATCCGGCGGCATCTCGTAAGCATGAACCTCTTCAGGACTTACCAGGGCCATGTCCCAAACTTCACAGAATTTACAGGCCAGGTTACAGCCGGCCGTGGAAATCGACAGGGCCCGGGTGCCCGGCAGGACATGAAAGTAGGGCTTGCGTTCAACAGGGTCCTCACGGACCAGGGCCGGATTACCGTAAACAAGCGTATACCCTTCGCCATCCCGGTTCTCCCTCACCCGGCAGGGACCCCTTTCACCCTCGGCCAGCTCGCACCGCTTGGGGCAGAGTTCACAGCGCACCAGGTCATTGTCGAGCTTGCTGAACCATGGAGAACGCCTGTCTCCGAGCAGGCCCTTCCTGGCCACCTCGCTCGGATCGTCTACCGGAGGTGCTTCTTCATTGTCGTTCAACGGGATGCAGCCGGTGATCCCGGCAACACAGAGGGCACATATTCCGTAAGCCCCCACTTTTAAGATATCGCGCCGGCTCACCGGCCCGGTCGGGAAAGTTTTCTCGGTCACGGCTAAGACCTCCTGGAAAGTAATAGTACAACAAAAGCCGTTCCGTTGGCAACAGCGGCAAACAGGCAGCAGACAGTAATGCCGAGCACAGGCGCCACCACTGCGCTGGCCAAAACAGCTCCGAGACAGGCTCCGAACAATTCAACTCCGTAAACTGTGCCCGCTGTCTTTTCAGCCCCTCCGCCCAGGGCCATGTAGCAGGCCGCAGACAGTGGAAAGTCCACCCCGTTTATCAAGCCTGCGGAAAAAGTTAGCAGTGAAAAAAGTATAAAGATTACGGCCGGGTACTGCACGGCAGCGGCCCGGGGCAGGATGACGGCAATCAGCCCGGCCAGGATGGCTATTGCCAGCTGCACAGCCGCCAGGCGGTTCAAGTTGGCCTTATCCTTAACAAAACGGTTGGTAAAATAAGCGCCCAAAGAAAGGCCGCACATAAACATTGCTATAATTAAACCCACCATTTCATAGATAAACCCGTATATACTTTGAAAAGAAAACAGCAGGGCAATCTGCAGGGCCATGGTTGAAAAGCCGGTTGTAAAGACGGTAAAAAGTACGGCAAAAGAGGTGTCCGTCCTTTCTTTTACCCTCCCGGGAGCTATACGCAGGCCCAGGACCATCAGCAGAGGTATAAAACAAAACGGCAGGATCCACCAGGACTCGACCTGGAGCAGCCGTTCAAAGGTCCTCCCCCGCCCGTTTCGAGTCAGCTGATCCCAAAACATCAAAGTATAGTAATATCCGATTGGTTTAAAGTCGGAATTGATAAAATAACGTTCTTCAACCGGGGGGAGCTCCTTTTCTTTTTGCTCCTGCTCAGCTATGGAAGGAGTAACCAGCGGCTCCACGGCTGGGCCCTCCAGGTGGGCCTCGCTGCTGCGGCCGTGACTGCGCACCACCCGGTTTACCCGCCTGAGCTGCGTCTCTTCCAACATGACATGAAAATGCCGGGCCGAGAAAGCTTCCGCTACGATATCCCTCTTAATAAAGCGTTCTTCCAACGCATGCGCATCGAGAGTGATTTGCTCGGGCTCATTGGAGGCAAAATAAAACATGAAGCGGTCCCCTGCCGGAAGGACACGGTTAAAGACACTGTTCAGGGTATGGTAAATGGTCGTATTGCGGTTGGCAATGGCCGTACCTCTAAGATCGGGCGTCGAAACGGTGCCGAGCATTAGAACACCTTCCGGCTTTAGCATCTCTTCGGCTTCACCAAAGAACTCTTTTGTGTAATAGCGGTTAAAGACCGCCGTGGTCGGATCAGGGGCATCGATGATGATCAAATCATATTTTTTTTCCGCATCCTTGACAAAAAGCCGCCCGTCGGTGTGAATCAAGCGCACCCGTGGATCATCCAGGGCTTCCAGGGTGCGCGGTGAAATATAGGGACGGGCCGCTTCAGTCAAGACCTCGTCCAGCTCGACATAATCGACCCGCTCGACCGGGTGCTTGATAATTTCACCAAGCACCCCGCGCAGGCCACCGCCAATCAGCAGCACATTTTCCGGCTTTTCATGCTGGACCATGGCAAAATGGGCAAACTCAACCGCTTCCTGTTCTTCCAGCCCCGGGGCCACCGCCTCCGGTCCGGCAGTACTAAAAACCAAATGCCCACTTTGAAAAAAAGTATACTGGTCTTCCAGCCGGACTGCGGCGATATTGCCGTACCTGGACTGGTAAGTTTCGACCAGTTCATGCTGAGGAGAGAAAAAATGCCACTGTATACGGTGGGCCCACCGGTCCAGTTCTTCCAAAAAAGGGACTGCAGCAACAGCTAAAACCATCAAACCCAGGAGCGCCGGCCGTGTATACCCCGGTGCAGCCGGCCTGTGCCCGATTTTCCAGGTGATAAAAGCAACAGAGGCAACCATAACAAGCCCAACCAGCAGCGCCGACTGGAAAGAGTTGAGATAGCGAACCATTAAAAATGTAAATAACAGTCCGCCCAGCATGTTGCCCGCCGCTTCGCCCACATAGGTCTTGCCCGCACCCACGGTGTCCACAGCCTGCTCGCTTTCCCGCCACACCCTTGAAAGCAGGACAAACTGGGCTCCCAAAAGCAAACAAACAGGGGCCATTAGTAAAAAACAGGAAATGATCATGTCTAGGATTGAGAGATAAGCGCCGGGCGCAATATCAAAGAATCCCCGCAGCCCGCGTATAAAAAAAATTGTAGCCGGCAGAACTGCCATTAATACCCCGGCACTGACTGCGAGGAGAGACAACGGCCGGCCTGTCCGCTCAACCAGGCCGGCCCCGAAACGGCTGCCTATTCCCACCCAAAACAACCAGGCCGCCAGGACCAGCCCGATGGACAGTTCATTGCCGTGAAACACCATCAGCAGTTCCCGCAGGAGCAAAACCTGGCCAACCTGGGAAACAATGCCCAGCATCAATACCGCCGGCAAATGAGGTGGCAGTTTTCTGGGCGGCCCTGCCATTAAATTGGCCATTTTTTACCACAACCTGTTCTACCGGGATGCTGCCAGTGCCCTGTCTACATATTAAGAGCGTAATTTGACAATTATTACAACAACTTTTTTCCCTATAGGAGCTGTTGCAAGCCGGAAGCGAACATAAAGCGAGCCGTTAAGAATTACAGGCGAGTCAAGAGCTTAAGCGGGTCCCGGGTCTCAGGAATAAAATATTACCGTTTCAGTCTTCCTGAGAGCCGGGTCGAGACCTGCAGACCTGGGTGTCAAATGTCGAGGCTGCCCGGGGAAGCCCGCAGACGAGCCGTGACAATTCCAGGCGAGCGGTCCGTGAGCGCCGGCTTGCAACAGCTGTGAATTAAAAACAGAACAAACTTAATTGACAGGACACTAGTTATTTCGTTAACAAAGCCTGCATTCCTGCCCAAACATGCTTAGACCTTCAGTCAACCGGTTCCCAGGGAAGGAAAGAACTCCTGATTTATTGAAGAAGAAAAAAAGATGAGAAACTTAAAGTGTTGAGTCCAGCTTAGACAGTCGCTAGACCAAGGCCATAATCCAGCCTCACCTGTCGGTAATTTTAGCATGAAAGGTTAGAAAAGAGTAGCGAAGTAAAAAGATCCCGCTGAAAAGCGGTTTTTTTATGCCTTTTTATGGATATTTAAGAAGGTATTTGGGCCATAGGGTAGAAAAAAGAACTGGTAAATAAAAGCAGTACAGATAGAAGGGCGAGGCCAATTCTGTGAGAAGAAACCCCTCGCCCTTCCCCCAAAGGAGGCTGAACCTCCCTTAGTGATTAGCATAAACGTAAAAGGTCACTCCGTCAATACTCTCGTTGAGGCATATTATCAAACTGTAGCTGAATGGTTCGGACGATGTGCGATCTGTCAAAGATCTTTTCAAAACCACGGGTTTTACGAACGTAAAACACCGTATCTGTTTGGCCCCTTTTTGATAAAAAGAGTCTACTGCAAGCATTGTGGGATTACTCACGCTCTTCTTCCATGTTACATTATCCCCTACACCCGGGTTTTAGCCGTAGTGAAAGAAGCAGCCATTACCGGCATTTGTTTTAACACCCATACCATAGAAGAACTGAGCGAACTGTTGGAAGCAGATCCCACCACGATAGCCCGCTGGTGGAAAATCTATCGTCAGAAATCCGGAGTTTTGCTCACTGCGCTTTCCACAAAGCTGGCCCAATCTGCAAGGTTGGCAGACTGGACCGGAGGCCCTTTAGATACCTGGCCTCAGCGAGCAAAAAAAACCTTGGAATTAATCGGCAAATGCCGCGCCACCTTTTCTTCAGATTTTCGCTACTGCGGTTTTGCCTGGGTCAACATTTATGACCCTTACCTTTTATTCAAACGTAAAGGATGCCCCGCCAAAAGCCCCGGTCTCCATAACACCGGGTGAAGTGGCGTGATTGGCTGGTTGCGAGAATTACCGAAAAAGGCTCGGATTAAACCGCCCCAACCCCCGGCCCCATCCCTGCATGAATCAGAAAAGATAGATTTAAAGCTTAAATATTTTAGTTTTACCCCAAACCAACATAAATCGCCATGGTAGGCTCCCTCTGTTTGGTGAGATAATCGCCACCATGGAGGTGATCAGTATGGATCGCAGAAGGGCAGAAGAGCTGGCCAACTTTCGCTATCAACTCATTTCGCCCATCGTTTGCCGGGATAATCTCTACCATGGTGAAACTGCAGCTTTGGTCAGGGAAGCTGCTGCTAAAATCTATCAGATTCCCGGCAGCAGAAAAACCAGGGTAAGTAGCCGTACCATTGAACGTTACCTGAAAAATTATCGGAAAGGAGGGTTTATGGCCCTGATGCCCAAATCTAAGAGCCCAGGATCGACGAGACTGCCTCAGGAATATATTGATTTAGCAGTTGCTTTAAAAAGAGAAAACTTAAAACGTCCGGTCAATCAAATCATTGAAACCCTTGAGATGTCCGGGCAAGTGCCTCCCGGCACACTTAAAAAAAGCACCCTTTATGACCACTTTCAAAGGCTCGGCCTGACTAAAGTATTGGGCAAAAAAGAATCGAAAGCATACCAGCGTTTTTCCCCCAAACACCGAAACCAGAGGTGGCAGGGCGACAGCTGCCACCTGCTTTATGTCCCAGATCCGGACCGCCCAAAACGCAAAATCAAACTCTACCTGATCAGCTGGCTGGATGAATACTCCAGGATTTGCACCCACGGTCAGCTCTACACCGAGGAGAAATCCTATGCTTTGGAAGACAGCTTGAAAAAAGCAATCATGAAATTTGGCCTTCCCGAACAAATTTACTGTGATAATGGCAAAATTTATTCTTCACACCAGTTGCAAAGCATTTGTGCTCGGCTCGGCATCCACCTGTCCCACACCCGCCCCTACCGTCCCCAGGGTCGTGGTAAATTGGAACGCCTGTTTTCTACGGTGCAGAGCAGTTTCTTGCCCGAGGTGGAAACCATGCTTTGAGAAAAAAACCTGCCTGTGGAAGAAATTAACGACTATTTTTTTATCTGGCTCCGCCAGCATTACCACGAAAAAGTTCATTCGGCAACCAAGAAGAAGCCTATGCTTTCTTTTGAAACCGATTCTTACCCGCTGAGGCGCATCGGTTTAGAAGAACTGGTTGATGCCTTTCTGGTTGAAGAAATCAGAAAAGTGGACAAAACCGGCGTCTTCCGCTTAAACGGCATTGATTACCAGGCCCCCTTGGAATTGGCCAGAACGAAAATTGCAGTGCGCTACGACCCCTTCGACAAAGAATGTGTGCAGGTTTACCGTGACGATCAGCGCTACGCTGATGCTTACCCGCTGGAGGTTCCAGAAAACGTAGATTGCCGCAAAAACATACAGGAGCCCGAAGATACCCCTCAGAAAACAGGTCTTAACTACCTCGACCTTTTAAAGGAAAAAGACACCGAGGGCTTAAGTTACTTTAAAAAGGAGTGATCTTTAATGTTTCATAATCATTTTGCCTTAACCGGTACTCCTTTTGAAAGAGATCTCCCCACCGGAAAGCTTTATGAGTCAGGTGAGTTCTCTGAGGCTTTAGCCAGGTTGCAATACAGCTGCCAAAAAAGAGCGCTGTCTGTGCTTACCGGCGAGATCGGGGCCGGTAAATCCACTCTTTTACGCATGTTGCGGGAAAGGTTTGATCCCAACCACTATTTTTTTATCTACATTGCCGATTCCAATCTTACTCCCAGGAACTTCTACACCCTGGCTTTGTCTGCTTTGTCTTTAAACCCACCCGGCTTGTTGCCGAAGCTAAAAAAGCTGTTCAAAGATATCTTAACAGATTTCTATGAAACCAAAGATATTACCTGTATTATTGCTATCGATGAGGCGCAAACCCTCGATATTTCCATGCTGCAGGAGCTTCGCTTCATCATGAATTTTTGCATAGATTCATTTTCGCCTATGGCGATCATCTTATCGGGACAATCAGAGTTCCGCTCCACACTGCGCACCCTGCATATGACCCCGATTAGGCGTCGGGTAGATACCAGTTACCATCTTGGCGGGATGAACGCAGAAGAAACTAAAGCATACATCAACTGCCAGCTTGAAAATGCCGGTTGCACCAGGCCGCTTTTCTGCGACGATGTGATAACTAAAATCCAGGAAAAAGCAAAAGGAATCCCTTCTATGATCAACATTCTCTGCAAAGGGTGCTTGATCGATGCAGCGAGCAGAGGACAGGAGCTGATTGATGTGGATAATTTTAATCGCGTCCTTAACGAATTGTCTTAAACAAAGGAGAGTGATTTAAATGATTATGGTTAATGATTACTATGGCAACAAATGGCTGCTTGATATCCTGGCCTATTTCTTATGGACAAAAACCGAGCGGTTTTCTTCAGCTCATGTCAGCTTCGCCAAAGAGCTTTACCAAGAAATCTTGGATGAGTTAAAAGAAAACTTTTACTGTGAGGGTGAAATCAACTACAACGAGGCCTTGTTCGACCAATTCGAAATCTCCTGCAAGGAGTCAGCAGATTTATTTTATCTGGAACATCGCTTAAAGAAGCTTAATGAATTGCTGACCCAAAATGATGGCTTTTGATTGGTGTTTTTTTGCACTCTGTATGCTATGCTTTTATTGAAACAATATTAATTACGCCAGCGGACTAAACGTCCGCTGGCAACTTATCATAAATTATTTGGTTACCGACAGTTTTCGTTGGGTTTTACCGTTAAAGATAAATGGAATTAACATTAAAGTTCAACGAGGTGAACTCTGATGGAACAAGGAAAAACCATCAAAATCGGCACCTGCGGTTTTGGTGATTTCAAACCTGCCGCCGATGAGCGCGAACGCTTCGGCAGTAAACTCGGTGCTTATGCCCAAAACCTGGGCTTATTGGAGGTTAACAGCACCTTTTACCAGCTTCCAATGATCAACACCTGCGCAAGGTGGCAGAACGAAGCCGGAGAGAACTTTGAATTCACCGTCAAGGCCTGGCAGGGGATAACCCATCCCACAAGCAGTCCCACCTGGCGGAAGAGGCTGGGAAAGCTTACCGAAAAACAGCGGGATGAGCTGGGAAATCTACGCCCAACTGATTCGGTTATCGAAGCCTGGGAAGAAACTAAACTGCGGGCCAAGGCCATGGGAGCATCAATTTGTGTTGTGCAGACCCCATCCAGCTTTGGCTGCACCTGGAAAAACCGCGACAACATGTCCGCACTATTTTCAGCCATTGATCGGGTTGGCCTTTTAATTGCCTGGGAACCGCGGGGCGACTGGAACGAACATCCGGAAGAGATCAAAGCCCTCTGTGAAGATCTAAACCTTATCCACGTGGTTGATCTGCTGAGACGCAGCCCCCTGTCCAGCTCATCCACCGCCTACATTCGCCTGCACGGTTTAAACAAAAAAGAATATGACTACAATTACGACTACTCTTTGCATGAGCTTCAGGAACTGGCCCAAAAGCTCCACGATTTAACCAAAACCTATAACACTGTTTACTGCCTGTTCAATAATTTGAACATGCATAAAAACGCCCTTGGACTAGAAGAAATTCTCAATGCCTAAACTTATTTTTGTCTGCAGAACCGGATACCGTAAGGCAAAAATAAGACAACCCCGCTTCTTCCCCTCGACGGGCAAAAGCGGGAAGGAAATATAAAGGATCTTTAGAAGAGGCAATCGCGTAATGTTAGATCAACAAAACGGGCGGCCCGCCAGGTTTCCGGGCCGCCCGTTTAGTTACTCTTATGTTCTCTCCCTTTATACTACTTCCCAGGGCAGGACTTCCGGGGCAAATGTTTCAAGAAAACCAAAGATCATGATCAAGAAGATCACAATGGGCAATACGTACTTAAGAATCGGGACAAACCAGTTGCCCACATTGAACTTGCCTTCCGGTATGCCGTGGTTGGCCTCGTCCCGCGCTTTCTTGGCTCCCCATACATGGCCGGCAAAGATTGAAGTCAGCAAACCACCCAGCGGGAGAAAAACAAAGTAAGCAAACCAGTCAAAAACGTCGAGCATTTCGGGAGCAATCGCTTCAATGGTCACGCCTTCCAGGACACTGTAACCCAGGGTCGAAGGAAGGCCCAACAGGAAGATAATCACTCCCATCAAAACGGCCGCTTGACTGCGTTTCCATTTGTATTCATCTATCAGCCAGGAAGCGCTGACCTCGAGCAGAGAAATAGCTGATGTTATGGCGGCAGCAGATAAGAGGATGAAAAAGATAGTGCCAAAAAAGGCCCCTCCTACGGGGATCTCTGCAAAGATTGCCGGCAGGGTGATAAATGCCAGGCCGGCACCTTCGCCGGGGTCAAAACCCATCGCAAATACTGCAGGGAAAATAGCGAACCCGGCGACAAAAGCAATTGCCGTATCCATTGCGACTACGTAACCTCCGCTTCCGGGAATCTCGTCTCTCCTGCTTAAGTAACTGCCGTAGGTGATAATGATCCCCATGGCCAGGCTCAGGGTAAAGAAAGCCTGCCCAATTGCAGCTATAAAGGCTCCGGCGGTTAGATCCCCAAAATCAGGAATCAGGTACCAGGCCAATCCTTCACCTGCCCCGGGCAGGGTGACCGCCCTAATAATCAAGACAATCAGCAGAACGCCCATTACCGGCCACAGGATGGAAACCCATCTCTGGATGCCCTTGACCACTCCGGCATAGATTATGCCTACGGTCAGCAACATAAAAACTGCATGCCAGATGATCGGAGGCCAAACTGAAGTTATATGGCCGATAAAAGCTCCTGCGAAATCAGTCCCCGGTCCCAGGTGGCCCAGGGCTGTATTGAAAATGTAAGCCAATGACCAGCCTCCGATAATTGAGTAATAAGAAAGGATCACCACCGAGGTGAAAACACCCAACGCTCCAACCAGCCACCAGGGTGTATTTGGAGCCAGCTCCTTAAAAGCTCCCAGGACATTTTTCTGAGCGGCCCTGCCTATGGATATTTCCGTAACCATCATCGGATAACCTATGATGACCACGATAATCAAGTAGACAAGGACAAAAGCTGCTCCACCAAATTCTCCGACGATGTAGGGAAAACGCCAGATGTTTCCCAATCCTACGGCCGAGCCGGCGGCGGCAAGAATAAATCCCAGCCGCGATACCCAGCTTTCGCGTGCCATGATAATACCTCCTTCCTAAATTAGACTGTGATCCACTATCAGCAGTGGAAAATGAGGAAAGAAGAGCGGTACGCTGTTGAATATAACACCCCCCTGTATATGCAGTGCGCTTCAATTTCAGGTTTATAAATTTTGAGGTTGCTTATGGAATTTTGTGCCGCAGTTTTTTATAAATGAAAATACGGCCGGAGAATTGCTGCAGATTGGTGTGGCAGCATCAGCTATGCTGTGATCCGGCACTGCCGTTTTATACTGCCGAAGATAATTGCCGAGTTGAAATATGGGCATATAACTTTTAATAAAATATTAACGCAAATCCTTACATTTTTCAACCTATATCCGAAATAAAAGGTCGGAGGCGGTGTTTTTCAATTCCGCTTCAAGCAAAATCAACTCCAGTCATGGTAGTAACGAACCAGGTGGTGAACAGGCCCGCTGCCCCGGCCGATATTTAAACCTTCCTTCAGAGTTTCCAGCAAATACTGCCGTGCCTTTTCTACGGCAGCAGGCACTGAAGCTTCCCTGGTCAGCAGGGCGGCTATGGCGGCGGCATAAGTGCAGCCGGTCCCATGCGTGTTTTTCACCTTCAACCTGCGGGATGACAGTGAAAGGAAATCTGTTCCGTCATACAAAATATCGATCACTGTTTCCCCCTCCAGGTGACCGCCTTTAACCAACACCCAGGAAGGGCCCAGGGAAAATATTGACTTTGCCGCCTCTTTCATATCCTCAACTGTTCCTATCTCCCGGTCAGCCAGAATAGCGGCCTCGTCCAGGTTTGGGGTGACCACGGTGGCCAGGGGAAGCAGAAAATCCTTTAGAGCCTGGACAGCTTCCCTCTCCAACAACAAATCACCGCT
>PUNU01000099.1 GCA_003551865.1 Syntrophomonadaceae bacterium | reverse complement strand
GCCGATATCAACATCCTCAATCTCTATCTCCCGCTTTTCCTGGAATTCAGGCATGATAACCATGCCGACCAGGGCGGTAAAAATAATCGCCACGGTCGAGCCCACTAGAAATATTATTAGAGGTTTTTTCCTCAATGCCCCTCTTCTCCTTTATCTCTTTCAACTGTGATAACACTACAGCGCAACTTTAGCCTGCATCATTGCCCGCTATGCCATAGGGGACGGTTCCATCGTTTTCCCTTCGGCCTTCGCTGCGCTCAGGAACGCTCGAACCGTCCCCAAGGCACCGCTAATTCCCGGATATTGCGCTGTAGTGATAATTAATTCGCTGAAAATACGGCTGATCCCTTTAGGCCCTCAACACTAAAATTCTACGCAAATTTGGCAGGACTTTTTTATGCAATCCCGCTAACGCCGATGTACACTGTGTTTAGAAGGGCTCATTTTAAAAACCAGCTTTTATGGAGCCGGCTCGTCCAGGTTAGGGGCATTATAAATTTCAGCTGTAATGCGGCAGGTGTTAATCAGCATTAGATAAACGAAGGTAAAAAAGTGGCCAGGCCGGGGATTATGATCAGCAGGGCCAGGGAGACTATTATGGCGAATAAAAACGGCCATACTCCCCTAAAAATTACCTCCAGGGGCACATCCCGGGTGACTCCCTTGACAATATAGACATTCATTCCCACCGGCGGTGTAATCACGCCCATCGCCACCACCATGACGATAATCACCCCGAACCAGATCGGATCATAGCCGAGCACATCCACGGCTACCGGCAAAAATATGGGGATGGTGAGCAGGATCAAGGCCAATGCGTCGATAAAACAACCCAGGATCAGGTAAATCAGCAAAATAATCGCCATAACGGCAAAGGAAGGCAAAACCAGGTCAGCGGCCCATTCAGCCATGGCAAAAGGAACCCTGCTAATCGCCATGAACCGTCCGAAGATTACCGCGCCGGCAACCAGGAGCATGATCATCGCCGTGGTGCGGGTAGTGTCAGCCAGCGATTTGCGGATAACTTCCAGGTTCATCCTTCCCTTCACGGCGGTAACCAGCAAAACTCCGGCCACACCTACCGCCCCGGCTTCAGTGGGCATAAACCAGCCGGCAAAAAGGCCGCCCAAAGAAATGGCAAAAACAACCATTACCTCGAGCAACCCTCCCCCCAGGGCCAGGTAGCGTTCACGCCAGCTGGATTTTAACCCGGCAGGGCCGAGAAGCGGATTACGCCTGGCCGTGATGTAAATAGTGAGCATGTAAAGAGACATCAGCAGAAAACCGGGGATTATCCCGGCCAGAAACAGCCTGCCTACCGACTGTTCTGCAGCGATGCCGTAGACGATAAATATTACGCTGGGCGGGATCAGCACCCCAAGGGCTCCTCCTGCAGCCACACTGGCGGTGGAAAGAGAAGAATCATAGTTGTACTTGCGCATTTCCGGCAGGGCGATCGCTCCAATGGTTGCCGCGGTGGCGGTGTTTGAACCGCACACTGCCCCAAAAAGAGCGCAGGTGGCCTGGGTCGCGATAGCCAGACCCCCGGGGAGATGGCCGACCATTTTGTAGGCCAGATCATAAAGCCGGGCACCGATTCCGGCATGGAAAGCAAGAAATCCCATCAGGATGAACATGGGAATAACGCTCAAAGAATACCTGGAAAAGGTGGAAAACAGCTCTGTAGAAACCATGGCAAAGGCGGCCGAAGACGAGGTCAAATAGCCAAACCCGGCAAAACCGACCATGGCCATGGCATAGGCAATAGGTATCTTTAAAACGATTAAGAAGAAAAAAACCAGAATGCCGATTAAACCGGCCACAGGCGGGCTCATGTCTGTTCACCCCCGGAGAACGGCCGAATCAGCTTTAAAAGAACAGTCAGGGCCAGCACAAAAAAACCGGCTGCCACAAGGTAAATAAAGGGGTAAAAGATCAGCTGGGTAGTCGGTGAGACCTCGCCGCTTGCTGCGATACGGGTGCCGTAATCGATAAGATTGTATGCGGCAAACATGATAAAAGCAAACACGGGAATCCCGGCGGCCAGTTCAATAATGCGCTGGACCCGGTATGAAAAACGTTCCACGATGAAGCCCACCGCTATATGACCGTTTCCCAGGGCACAGCGGGCCAGGGACAGGCCGATTACGGCAGCAGTAAGGTAACCGACCACCTCATGAGCTACCAGAAAAGACTGCTGGGTAAGTACACGTCCCAAAATATTGGCCACCACCAGAAAAGCGGCAGCAGCCAGGATAAAGCCGGCAATAGAATCAAGTCCGCGAGATAGTTTTATGACCACTGTTTCAAATAGTTGCATAGATAATCTACCTTTTAAATTAGTACTACAGCGCAATATCCGGGAATTAGCGTTGCCATGGGGACGGTTCGAGCGTTCCTGAGCGCAGCGAAGGCCGAAGGGAAAACGGTGGAACCGTCCCCTATGGCATAGCGGGCAATGATGTAGGCTAAAGTTGCGCTGTAGCGTTTGAATATGAGTGCAATCCCTGCACTTTTTCAGGTAATCCGGCTCGTTTCCGGCATCCGGGCAGGTTGAATATAAGCCCGGACGCCGGAAATTGCCGATCGCAGATTCAAGACGCAAACGTTCAACTATTGATCATATTCATCAACCAGGCGCTGCACCGTTTCGAGTATTCCTTCTCCGTCAAAACCCAGTTCATTCATCCTGGCTACAAAATCATCCTGAACCGGCATGACCCTTTCGATCCATCTTTCCTGCTCTTCTTCGCTCAGTTCAATTACTTCCTGCCCGGTTTCTTCCACCGCCCATTCCAGGGCCTCCTCATTTTGGGCATCCCACAGGCCGGCGGCAACTTCGGTACGGAATCTTTCGTTTACTTCCAGGAATATTTCCTGAAGATCAGCCGGCAGGGCATCCCATTTTTCCTGGTTCATGGTTACAAAGAAAATGGCATTGTAAAGAAACGGAGTCAGGGTCAGGTAGTCGGTATGCTCGGCATGGTTCCACCCCTTGAGGACTTCGACCGGGGCAAGGTTGCCCTGGACCCGGTCACGCATCAGGGCTTCTTCAGCTTCATCCTGGGGCATCGCTTCCGGCGCCGCACCGAGCAAGGCCATCGTTTCGGCACTTAAACCCGCCACCCTGATACTCATCCCTTCCAGGTCTTCAAGGCTGCGCACCGGTTCCTTGGTGAAAAGATCTCCCGGTCCGGTGGCAAGCACATACATGAGCTCGGTGTCCTGAACTTCCTCGGGGTTTAACTCCTTGATCCCTTCCCAGGCTATGATACTGGCCATATACGAATCCTCATAAACTATCCCCGGCAGTTCGAATACTTCCAAAACGGGGAACCTCCCCCGATTGTAAAAGAACGCCGAAAGCCCAATATCAGCCGTCCCGGCTGCTACCCCCTCATAGGTATCGGCCGGATCGATAAGAGTGCCCCCCGGGTAACTGGTGACCACGATCCTTCCGCCGCTTTCTTCGTAGAGGGCTTCAGACCAGGGTTCGAGCAGGTCTGTTTCAGCCGGGTGAACCGCCGGAAAAAAGTGAGCCAATGAAAATTCGTAAACTTCTTCGTCCTCAGGTACGGCCTCTTCTTCGTCAACCGGTTCGTCAACCGGCTCAGCAGGTGGCTCTTCTTCGGCACAGCCGGCCGCCAGTAAAAGCAGTACTGCCAAAACAAAAAACCACAATTTCCTCTTCAACTTTAACTCCTCCTTGAATTGTTTTTGGATAAGCGGCCAGGGTACAAAAATAAATACTCCGGCGGGAGTATAATCAAGCAAAAATATACCGGCCATACGGCCGGTATAAATCCTTCACAAACCCTGCCGTCCTACCATGCTACGCCTCCTATATTTCGCCATGGCTGAAAAAAATCCTTCCGGACGGCATAAATTTTTTAAAAAGTGAGTACAGCATCAGCGTCGAGGGCCAGATCATTTAAAGTAGCCGCCCCGGCAACCTGAACATCTTCAATTAAATCTTCTGCACCGATCTCTCCGCCAAAAAGCTGCATGCTCTGCTGGCAGGCCATAATTTTAACTCCCTGGGCGGCAGTTTGCTGCAGCACTTCCAAAAGGTTTGGGAACTCCCCGATCTTTATCTTCTCCGCTTCGCCTTTAACCAGCACTTTCAGTCCCAGGCCCAAAAAATAGACAGCAGCCTCCAAACCCATAGCCCTGGCAGTTTGAGCCAGGATCAGTGGGGAATAAAGTCTTTCCGGTGTTTCTGTGCCGCTGGTCTGCACATATAAAATCTTTTTGGCTTCAGTCATTTACAGTAACCTCGCTTTCTATACTTTTTTTTTTGAATCAGGTAATGATATTCGTCACCATCCCGCTTCATTCCGATATAGTTGTGTCCCGCCCTCTTTGCCCAGCGGGGGATATCTTCCAACGAAGCGGGATCATCGGCAATCAGCTCCATCAATTCACCCCCGCCGAGCCTGTCAATTTCTTCTTTGGCCTGCATCACCGGCACCGGACAGTAAAGACCGACGCAGTCAACCCGGTGGACAGATAAATTTCCTTCGACACTGCAAAGGTAACTTCCGTCTCCTAAATCGTGACAGAGCGGCTCATCACAAAAAGGACAGCGGCAGGACCGGGCCGTTTGTGTGTTTGCTTCCTCTCTGGTCATCTTTGGACCTCCTCAATTATTTGCCTTAAAATCGGACACCGCTTTTAGCTTCTGCTTCCGGTTTTGAGCTTTTGCTTTTCCATATAATCGTCGATCGCCTTGTTTAAAGCATCCGCCCCCAGGTTGGAGCAGTGCATTTTATTGCTCGGCAAACCGCCCAACTCTTCGGCAACCTGCTTGTTGCTGATCTGGCGCGCTTCTTCCAGGGTTTTGCCCCTGGCCATTTCCGAAATCATACTTGAAACGGCAATCGCCGCCCCACAGCCAAAAGTCAAAAACTTAACTTCTTCCAGGCGGTTGTCTTTAACCTTGATCGTAAACTTCATCATGTCACCACAAACCGGGTTACCCACTTCCCCTACACCGTCCGGATCTTCTATTTCACCGATGTTGCGCGGGTTCATGAAGTGATCCATTACTTTTTCACTGTACATGGGCATTATTTTTCCCCTCCTTTAGAAACTGATGATAAAGCGGCGACATGCTGCGCAGAAGATCGGCAACCTGCGCCAGCTTTTCGGTTACATAAGGAATATCGGCAGAACTGTTTTCTTTGCCCAGGGTAAACTGCAGTGACCCCTGGGCCAACTCCGCAGGCACTCCAATTGCTTTTAAAACATGCGAAGATTTAAGCACCTGGGAAGTACAGGATGATCCGCTGGCAACCAGAATGCCGGCCATATTCAAGCGCATCAGCAGTGCCTCACCTTCCACGTAAGCGACAGAAACATTTAAATTGCGGGAGACGCGGTTTTCGGGATGGCCGTTCAAATATAGGTGCGGGATTGAATCAAAAAGACTTTCTTTAAGCTTGTCCCTCAAAGCCGCCACGCGGGGAACATACTCTTCCATATTATTGTAAGCCAGGCTCGCCGCCTCCCCCAGGCCGACTATGGCGGGAACATTTTCTGTGCCGGCCCGCAGACCTTTTTCTTGAATCCCCCCTTCAATTAGCGGTCTCAGGCGGGTGCCTTTTTTGACAAACAGGGCACCCGAGCCCTGGGGGCCGTAAAATTGATCCCCGGCAAGGGTGAGCATACTTACTCCCAGTTCATCAACATTTAAGGGAAGCCAACCCGCTGCAGCCGCCGCATCAGTAT
>PUNU01000139.1 GCA_003551865.1 Syntrophomonadaceae bacterium | reverse complement strand
CAGCTGTCTCTCAGCTGGACAATGCGGTTAAAAACCGTGGCGCCTTCCCGGGAAGGCGCCCCGGTTTTTAACCGCATTGTCCAGCTGAGAGACAGCTGGGCTAAAAAGAAAGGAGGTTAATTAAAATGAGTGAACGATTATGGCTTAAAAATTACCCGGTCAACTGGAATTTGGATTACCCCGAAACTCCCTTGTATGATTACCTTTACCAGTGCACCCGTGATTACCCGGACCTGGTAGCACTGGTATTTATGGGTAACCAAACCACCTTTAAAGAGATGCATGAAAAAATCAACCGCACAGCTTCCGCTCTGGCCGACCTGGGAGTAAAAAAAGGAGACCGGGTGGCGGTAATGCTTCCCAACTGTCCTCAGTACGTGTATGCCTATTATGCCTGTATGAAGCTGGGGGCAATAGTAGTCCAGATGAACCCGCTTTATACTCCAAGGGAAGTTGAATTTATCTTAAATGATTCGGGGGCCAAGGTTTTCATCGGTGTAGATGTAGTTTTTAACTCTTTTCACCAGGTACGGGATAAAGTTAAAGTGGAAAAGGTTATTGTTGCCCGCCTCATGTGGATGGAGGTGGAAGGAGACAATCTTTTCTTTGAAGATCTGCTGCAGGAGTACTCGCCTGATCCGCCTGAAGAAAAAATAAATCCCGGAGACGATGTGGCTGTATTTCAGTATACCGGCGGAACTACCGGGATGCCCAAAGCGGCGATGTTAACCCATTTTAACCTTGTCAGTAACGTGGTTCAGATCAAAGAGTGGATTAAGGAGTGGATTGATGAGAATTTTAGCGAAGAGGTTGAACAGCACTATGGAATAGCCGTTTTGCCATTTTTTCATTCTTACGGGATGACCTGCGCAATGAATACAGGCCTGACTTTACCGAGCGGCCAGGTGCTGGTGCCCCGTTTTGAAGTGGACCTGGTACTGGAAATGATCAAGCAGTACCATCCCAAGCTTTTGCCCGCCGTGCCCACCATCTATACGGCTATAGCCAACCATCCTGATGCCGATAAATATAACATCGACGCCGTGGAAGTTTGCAACAGCGGGGCGGCGCCCATGCCTTTAGAAACGATGAAGATCTTCGAACAGCGAACCGGCTCCAAACTGCTGGAAGGCTACGGCCTTTCCGAAGCTTCACCGGTAACGCATTGCAATCCGCTTAAAGGAGAGCGCAAGCCGGGCAGCATCGGCATGCCTTACCCCGATACAGAATGCAAGATTGTAGATGTAGAAGAAGGCACCAGGGAATTGCCACACGGAGAAGAAGGAGAGCTGATCATCAAGGCCCCCCAGGTAATGAAAGGTTACTGGAATCGACCTGAAGAAACCAAAGAAACTCTTCGTGATGGTTGGCTGTATACCGGCGATATAGCCAAAATGGATGAAGACGGCTATTTTTACATTGTCGATCGCAAAAAGGACATGGTGTTGACCGGCGGCTTTAATGTATACCCGCGAGAAGTAGACGAAATATTATATGAACATCCCAAGGTAATGGAGGCGGTTACGGCCGGGATTCCCGACTCTTATTACGGAGAAATTCTCAAGGCCTATGTTGTGCTGAAAGAAGGCGAAGAAGCGACGGAAGAAGAAATCCTGGAATTTTGTAAACAAAGTCTGGCCAAATACAAGGTGCCAAGGAAGGTGGAATTCCGCCGGGAGCTGCCTAAGAGTGCCGTGGGCAAAATCTTAAGGAGAGAGCTTGTGGCAGAGGAAAAGAAAAAAGAAGACAACGCCTAATATGTTGGCGCTGTACTTACCTTAAAGCGATGATGAGCTGAGGTTCCTGTGTTGAGAAATGCTGAGCAAATATATTTAATAATAAATCCGGATTTGATCACAGGGCGCCGACACAGGACCGGCAGTGTTGCAGGCGGGTATTAAAAAAGTTCAAAGAAAGAAGGAGATTGCTTATGTTTTCTTTACAACTAAGCTGGTCATTGCCAGGAGTTTGCTGAGCTAGCATTTCTAATTTTCTAAAGCCTGGAGCATGTGATGTCCGGGAGAAGCTTTTATGCTCACGGTCTTAATAAAGAGTTTGCTGAGAATTATCCGTGGACAGCTTTCGAAAGAACCATAAAGACAAGGAATAAACCATGACAGGGTAGAATGTAAGAATATGCCGATAAGGGAGGTATGCTTGTTTATGAAAGCCGATGATATCAAGAAAATTTGCGTGGTGGGTGCCGGCAACATGGGGCACCAGATATCCCTGCTGGCGGCTATCAGGGGATATCAGGTCGGCTGTGTGGATGTCAGTGAAGATCAGCTGAGAAAAGCGGAAGAGTTTGCCGAAAAATATCTGCCGGGACGGGTGGCCAAGGGAAAGCTGACCGAAGAGCAGGCCAAACAGGCCCGGGAAAACCTGGAGTTTACCGGAGATCTCAAAAAAACAGCCGGGGATGCCGATTTTGTCATCGAGGCGGCTACCGAAAAATTAGACCTTAAAAGGAATATTTTTAAGGATCTTGACGGGATTGCTCCCTCTCATGCGGTGCTGGCCACCAACAGCTCTTTTTTGGTCAGTTCGCTCGTAGCCGATGCCACCGGCCGGCCGGAAAAAGTGTGCAACATGCACTTTTTCAACCCCGCCCTGGTCATGAAGTGCGTGGAAGTGGTCAAAGGCCCTCATACCGCGGAGGAGACCGCCGAACTGACCATGGAGCTGGCCCGCCGCCTGGACAAAGTGCCGGTTAAACTGCATAAAGAAGTCTACGGCTTTCTGGTTAACCGCATCCTGGCAGCAATCAGTAATGAAGCTTTGTTTCTTTTGGATACCGGTGTAGCTTCGGCACGGGATATCGACAGCGCCGTGGTCAATGCCCTGGGGCACCCGATGGGCCCTTTCCGGTTGATGGATTTGACCGGGGCGGACCTGACTTACCATATCAGTATGGAGCGTTACCGGGAGACCGGGGATCCCAAAGACAAGCCCTTCCCAACCGTGGTGGAAAAGTACGTAAAGGGAGAATGGGGCGAGAAAACCGGCAAAGGCTTTTATGATTACAGGGATCAAAAGAAGGATAAGTAAATTTGTTCGCTATAATTGAAAGCACCTAAATTAGCAGCAGGGGGAGGTTTTAAATTGGAAACAATCGCAGTGATCGGGCTGGGTTTCATGGGCCGGGGCCTGGTGCAGGCCCTGGCCCAGGCCGGTTACCGGGTATTAATGATTTCCCGGGAAGAAGAAAGGGCCGCGGCGGTGAAAGGAAAGATTGAAGGAATTATTGAAAAAGATGCCGCCAGGGGCAGGATTAGCCTCGAGGTCAAGGAAAAAGCACTGTTGTTGATGGTACCGTCGGGCAAAATAGAGGATGCAGCCGGGTGCCGGATGGTGATAGAGGCTGTTCCGGAAAAGATGGAGCTCAAAAAAGAACTTTTTAAGAAACTGCACCGGGTGTGCCCGGAGGAAGTAATTTTTGGCAGTAATACTTCCACCCTGCCGATCACCGAACTGGCTGCAGCCAGCGGCAGGGCCGGCCGGTTTATCGGCATTCATTTTTTCTTTCCCATTCCTTACAACCCCCTGGTGGAACTGGTGCCCGGCCATGATACCGGGGCGGAGACCCTGGAGGAGGCAAAAAAGCTGGCTCAAACCCTGGGGAAGGAATACGTGGTAGCCAAACCCTATCCGGCCTTCATTGTAAACCGGGTTCTTGGAGCGCTGATGAACGAAGCGCTCTGGCTTTTATGGGAAGGAAATGAACCTGCAGATGTGGACAAGGCCATGAAGCTTTCGATGCAGTGGCCCCTCGGCCCCCTGGAATTATTGGATCACATCGGGCTTGATGTGGTTTTGGACTGCCAGCAGGCGGTCTTCGAAGGGTTCGGTGATCCGCGCTACCGCATCTGTCCCTTGCTTAAAGAGTACGTGGCAGCGGGCCGGCTGGGAAGAAAAACAGGCAGGGGGATTTACCGTTATTCCTAAACCGGACAAGACGGTGCCACAAAAGTTGGATTTCAAAATGACTCCTTATAAACCCAGTTTAGATCGATGTTTCGGGATCGCTAAAAGAGGCTTGCCAAATTTGCGCAGAAGTTAGAGTTAAGGGACTAATTTGCTGCTGCCCCGTTCAGAGCCCTCATGCCCCACCTCTCTCACCGGGTAAGAGAGAAAGCCGGCTTTTCTTCCCAGGGTGAGGTCAGTGGTAACTGGAGGAAGGTGCTTACTCCGCTTTTTATGAACTCGGAGAGTGGATGAACCAGGCATTTTTATAGAAAACGGAGGACAACCTGTGGGGAAACACAAGATTATGCACGAGGGCAAGGCTATCACTTTTCTGCTGGTCAGGAAGAAGGTCAAAAATGTCAACTTAAGAATCCGTTCCGATTCAAGTATCATGGTATCAGCCAACAAGAACGTTCCTTTTGAATTTATCGAGCAGTTTGTTAAAAGTAAAGCGCCCTGGATTCTAAAAAAAATCGAATGCCGTGAGAGCAGGCTAAACAAGGAAAGCACAGGGATATATGCGGGCGGAGAAACAGTTTATTTCCTGGGACAGCCTTACACGCTAATAGTCTTACCGGCGGTGGACGGACAAAGGATTGAACTTACAGATGATGAGCTCCGCCTCTACGTGAAAAATGAAAGTGATTACAGTAAAAAAGAAGAACTTTTTTACCGCTGGTTAAAAGAGAAGGCCGAAACGGTTTTTAATGACTCACTGGACCGGGTGCTTAAGCGGCTTGCCGCTTACAGGATCGCGAGGCCGGCGGTTACGATCAGGACCATGAAAACCAGGTGGGGCTCCTGCTCCTGTGACAAACAAAAAATTACCCTAAATACCGAGTTGATCAGGGCCCCGGTCGAATGTATCGATTATGTGGTTTTACATGAGCTGGCCCACTTTCGGCACCGCAAACACGATGCCGGGTTTTATGAATTTTTGTCGGCGGTTATGCCCGACTGGAAAAAGCGTAAAGAACAGCTCAAAAACGGGATCGCCGGCAGGCTGTAACCGTGTGATTTGTCTTCCGGTTGTATTGTTGTAAGTACTTCGATCCCCTTTTTTTTAAGCTGTGACGGCCGATATTTTAAATGCCAGGTAGCCGCGCCACAGCGCCTTAATCAACTTATGTTCTTGAACATGTGGTAGGCTGAAAAACTGCCGGTTTTCCTGGTGTCGAGCAGTTCATAGCCGAAGTGCTCATAGATCTTCCTGTTTTTTTCGTCCCCGGTCATGAGGTAAACACCGGAGCATTTTGGATTTTCTCTGCAGTATTTGTGAGCACATTCCAACAGCATACGGCCAATTTTTTTACCCTGGTAAACGGGTTCTACAGCCAGCCCTTCCAGCACATAATGGGACCCGGGTAATGACCGGGGTGCTTTTGCCGCCTGGGCCAGGTGAGTGGCCCGGATAAAATAGGGGGTCAGGGCCAGCAGGTGGGGAAGGTGGGGAAGGGTCAGTCTGATCACCGTAAGCGTGGGAATACTGGCATGCGGAACTTTAAGCACGAAAAGTCCGAGGATGCGATCATTTTCCACCGCAGTAAAAACAGGGTGGCCCGCCTTGAGATAAACTTTGAGCTTCAGTTCAACTGCGGTGCCGTAAAGCTTTCTCTGCCACTTTTTCGACAGGTCGAGCCAAGCCGCCGTAAATGCTTCATTTTTAAAGGCTTTAAGCAGCACTTCTGCTGCTTCTTCCACTCTTTTTTTATCGAGATACTCAATCTTGATTTCCTTGTTCACTTCGCGTCCGTTACTCCTTTAACCCATGATTATTGCACGATCACATAGGTAGCCAGTCCGGTGGCAACCAGCGTTCCTTCCCCATTTTTTAATTCGATT
>PUNU01000197.1 GCA_003551865.1 Syntrophomonadaceae bacterium | reverse complement strand
TCCTAGCCAGGATGCTTGCGAGCGGGAAGGGCAGGCCCTCGCCCAACGAGGTCATGTCCTGGCGCAACTCCATGCAGTACATGGAGAACGTGCTAAGTGCATCCGACATCCCGGATGATGCCGGGGTGGCCATCGAGTACATGATCCCGCAGACCTCCAAGCGGGTGGACTTCATCCTGACCGGCCGCAACAGCGACGGGCATGACACCGCGGTGATCGTTGAACTGAAGCAGTGGGAGCACGTGGAGGCGACGGAGAAGGACGCGATCGTGCGCACCTTCGTCGGAGGACGGGAACGTGAAGTCACGCATCCCTCCTATCAGGCGTGGTCCTATGCGGCGCTGCTGGAGGACTATAACGAGACGGTGCAGACCGAAAACATCGGTCTTCACCCCTGTGCCTACCTGCACAACAGCGTCTCGCCCGGCATTGCGGACGCGCGCTACCACGATCATCTGGAGCGCGCCCCGGCCTTCCTTAAGGTGGACACCGGAAAGCTTGCCCGTTTCCTTAGCCAGCATGTGCGCCACGGGGATGCCAACGATATCCTCTATCGCATCGAGAACAGCCGTATTCGCCCATCGAAGTCGCTCGCGGATCATCTGGCGTCCCTGCTGGCGGGCAATGCGGCGTTTCTGATGATCGATGACCAGAAGCTGGTCTACGAGAGTGCGCTCGACCTTTCCGACATCGCGGAGCAGCACGGCAAGCAGGTGTTCATCGTGCAGGGTGGACCTGGCACCGGAAAGTCAGTTGTTGCCGTGAATCTGCTGGGGGAGCTGACCCGGCGGGGGAAGGTGGCCCAGTACGTGACACGGAATGCGGCACCGAGGGCGGTGTACGAGGCCAAGCTGACCGGCACGATGAAGAAAAGCCGCATCAGTAACCTGTTCCGCGGCTCGGGTTCTTACCACGAAACGGAGCTGGACACCTTCGATACCCTGGTCGTGGACGAGGCCCACCGGCTGAACGAGAAATCAGGCATGTACCAGAATTTGGGTGAGAACCAGATCAAGGAGATCATCCATGCGGCGCGCTCGGCGGTCTTCTTTCTGGACGAGGAGCAGCGGATTCACTGGAAGGACATTGGTTCGTGTGAGGAGATTGAACGCTGGGCGAAGGCGGCCGGCGCGACCCTCCACTACGCCGATCTGCGCTCGCAGTTTCGCTGCGCCGGTTCTGATGGCTATCTGGCCTGGCTCGACCACGCCCTGCAGATTCGGGACACCGCGAACGAGGATCTGGTCGGACTCGACTATTCGTTCGAGGGGGTTGGTTCGCCCACCGAACTGCGTGATCGCATCTTTGCGTTGAACGTGCAGGCCAATCGTGCGCGGATGCTGGCGGGCTATTGCTGGGACTGGGACAGTAAGAAGGGCGGGGACGGGATGGATATCCGCTTCCCGGAGCACAACTTTGCCATGCAGTGGAACCTCGACAAGGACGGTTCCACCTGGATCATCCAGCCGGATTCAGTACACCAGATCGGTTGTATCCATACCAGTCAGGGGCTGGAACTGGACCATGTGGGTGTGATCATCGGCCCCGACCTGATCGTGCGTGACGGCGAGGTCATCACAGTGCCGGATGCGCGTTCGCAGAACGATGCCTCGATCAAGGGCTACAAGAGGGCGCTGAAGGAAGACCCGGATCAGGCCCGAAAGAAGGCCGACCAGATCATCAAGAATACCTACCGCACGCTTATGAGTCGCGGGATGAAGGGATGCCTCGTTTGGTCGACGGATCCGGAGACCAATGCCTACTTCCGCACGCTGGTGCGGCAGAATGCCAGGGGGCCTGAGCCTTCCGGCGAAAAGAGGGCCGATTCGAATTTTCTCCCGTTCCCGAAACTTGCACACGAGAAAATCGAGCCGTTTGTAAATGCCCTGCCGGTGGTTTCATTTAAGGTGGCCGCAGGCGGCTTCAGCGAGCTGCAGAACGTGGAGCAGAGTCCGGAGGCCTTCGACTGGGTGGCCCCGCCCGATTTCATCGTGCCTAGGCCCGGCATGTTCATTGCGCAGGTGGTCGGCGAGTCCATGAACCGCCGGATTCCAAATGGCGCATGGTGCCTGTTTGCTGCGCCTGCAGGCGGTACGCGCGAGGGCAAGATCGTGATGGTACAGCACCGCGGCATCAACGACCCTGACACTGGCGCTAGCTTTACCGTTAAGCGCTATCACAGCGAGAAAACGACCGATCCCGACACGGAGTGGCGCCATGTGCGGATCATCCTCAAACCGGAATCCAGTGTGCCCGGTTATCAGCCGATCGTGCTGGAGGACGATGCACTATCTGAACTTGCTGTCATCGGCGAATACGTCGCCCAGTTGGCCAGTTGAGGGACGTCCGCCTTAGCCATTCGGTTTCGTGGGCTGATTGCCACGGCCGCGATGCGGCTCGCGATCACGGGGGTTTTGTGGGTGGTTGATACCCAATTCGCCGGCAGGGCCAGGATCCTGTGGGTGTAGAGCCGCCAAGCGGCAAGCAGGTCACGGAACGAGCGAAGGCATTGCTCCTTCTGTCCCGGATTGCGGTAACCCAAGGGGACTGCCGCCAACACGAGACGCACGCGGCGCCTTCCTGACGTAACCGTTGCAACCGTTGCCGGGGAGAGAGTATGAGTTGCGAGCTGGGGATATAGGAGCAAGGTATCCACCTGCGGCGCATCTGCGAGGGAGGCGTAAGCCAGCGCCTGGTGCAGATCTGCCCGGTGCGCATTCTGTAAATCCTGCGACTGAGCAGTCCATCCACGGCATGTGAGCAAATCTAGATGGGCCTTGTACTTGGCGGCAATCCAGATGACGCGATTCGTACCCCGGAGTTCAGCGTCCGGAACCAGCGCGTCCATTGAATGTGCCGGCCCGCGCCAGCGAAGAGGGCGACGTGCGGCCTGAATTGGGATTGCGGTCATGCCGAGAGATCGGGCCAGGTCCGCTGAGAATGAAGCGCGGTGGACGGGGTCGGGGCTCACAATCCAACTCTTTGTTGGTGCGCTGTGTTGGAATGTGAGACCTGACCCCGTTTCCTCGCACCCAGCGTACTGATTTCCGCCTTCCTGTCGCGGAGCTTATTGAGAAGCATGGCTACCTCACCCCGGGACTTGACAGCTATACAGATTCCGCAAAGCACGGTCATCCGAGAATGGGCCGCGGCTACTCAGAGGCTGTGCGGCTTGCACTTGAGAGCCCGTGGCTATCCGGGAAGCTGTCCGGTCCTCCCTGGTAGCATGCCACCAGTCAGAATGGAGAGCCCGGGTTGGATACGCTCACATCAACGAGCCAGGCCGTTGTGGTCTGCGGGATCCTCGAGGATTCGTGCGGACAGATCTTCCTCGCGCATCGGGGGATCGATCAAACACTTGCCGGGTATTGGGAGTTCCCTGGGGGCAAGACGGAGCCGGGCGAGAGCCTGGAGGCTGCGCTGTGGCGTGAGTTCCGTGAGGAGCTGGCGATGGAGATCCGGGTGGGGGAAGAGATCGGTCGCACGTGGATTCCGGGGAACGGGGAGCTCCAGTTGGTCGCCCTGCGGGCATGGACGGATGACGTGGCGCCGAGGCTGACCGTGCATGACCGCTGGTGCTGGGTGCGCCCGCAGGAGGCCCGTGACCTCGATCTCGCGTCGGCCGACGTGCCATTGCTTGAATTCTTCATTGCTGGACGTTCCACATGAGCCGAGACGACCCAGCCAAGGGCATGTCCACGGTCGATTGGGTCGGACTGCATGAGCGCCTTGACACGCCTCGAGTACGCCAGGCGCTGGAGGCGCTTGGCCTGGAGGATCACGCCCGTTGGGGGAAGGGGCTCGAGGGTGACGATCTGGCGATGAGCCTGTTCGCCGAACTGGCGCAGCGGCTGGCGGAGCGGGCTGGAGAACTGCGCGAGAAGGGGCATGAGGACTGGACGCGGGCCGTGCAGGCACTGGCGGCCGCACTGACGGCGGCCGGCCATCCGCTGTCCGGGATCGAGGAGGACCTTCCGCACCCTCCGTTTCGGCAGCTTTTGGAAGTGCGTTCCCGGGCCGCCGACCGGGTTGGGCAGCGGGAAACGGTACGGCCCGACGTACCACTGGCCCTGTCGAGCCTGCTCACCGGGTCTGATCGCACACCGAGTCTCGTTACGCAGATCGAGAAGGAACTGGCCACCGCGGATCGCGCCGATTGGCTCGTGTCGTTTATCAAATGGAGCGGGATTCGGGCCCTGCGGGAGACGCTGAAGCGCTTTACCGAGACCCCGGCAACTTGCGGCTCGCCCAGGCTGCAGATCGCGACCACCTCGTACCTCGGGGCCACGGATCTGAAGGCGATCGAGTTTCTGCTGAGCCTACCGAACACGGAGATTCGGATCTCCTACGACGCGCACCGCACGCGCCTGCATGCCAAGGCGTACCTCTTTCATCGGAACACGGGGTTTGGCAGTGCCTACATCGGGTCGGCGAATGTGTCGCGGGTGGCGATGGATGAGGGCCTGGAGTGGACGGCGAAGGTCAGCGAATATGAGCTACCGCATATGTGGCGCCAGATCCAGACCTCGTTCGAGGCACACTGGGAAGATCCCGCCGAGTTTGAGCCCCTGACCGCGGAAGACCTGCCTCGCCTGCAACAAGCGCTCGAGTCGGAAGCCTGCACAGGGTCGACAGTGCAGAAGGATGCCACCACGTTCTTTGATCTGCGTCCGTATGCGTTCCAGGAGGAGATCCTGGAGGACATCCAGCGCGAACGCCGTTCGGGGATCAACCGCCATCTGGTGATCGCCGCCACCGGTACCGGCAAGACCATGATCGCCGCCTTCTACTATCGACGCTTTGCCCGCGGGCAGGCGAATAAGGGGCGGCCGTCGCTGCTGTTTATCGCCCACCGCGAGGAGATCCTGCGTCAGGCCATGGCCAGCTTCCGTCATGTGTTGCAGGACCACGATTTTGGCGTCGTGCTGGTGGGCGGGGCGCGCCCGCGTCAGGACCGCCACCTGTTTTGCACGGTGCAAAGCTGGAATGCCCGAGACCTCGATCAACTCGCCCCGGGGCATTTCGATTACGTGGTTCTGGATGAGGCGCATCACAGTAGCGCCGGCAGCTACCTGCGCATCCTCGAGCATGTGCGGCCCAGATGCCTGCTCGGCCTGACTGCGACGCCGGAACGCACGGATGCCGACGATATCCGCAAGTATTTTGGCCAGCGCTATACGCATGAGATCCGCCTACCGGATGCGATCGAAAGGCGCTTGCTGGTGCCGTTCCACTACTTCGGCGTGGCCGACCACGAGTCCGTGGATCTGAGCCGGGTGAGCTGGCAGCGCGGGGGCTATGACGCCGAAGAGCTGGAAGGCGTTTTCACCGGCAACCAGGCGCGCGCTGATTGGGTGTTGCAGCAGACCCATGAACACGCCACGGATCTCGGCACCGTCCGAGGCTTGGGTTTTTGCATCAGCCGCGCCCATGCCCGGTTCATGGCCAAGTATTTTTCGGCCAAGCAGGTGCCCAGCGCGGTGCTGACCGGCGAGAGCTCGGACCACGAGCGGGAGTCGGTACAGCGCGACCTGCGCGAGGGGCGCATTCGCTTCGTCTTCACGGTAGACCTTTACAACGAAGGTGTGGATCTACCAGAGGTCGACACGCTATTGCTGCTTAGGCCAACCGAGAGTCTGACAGTGTATCTTCAACAGCTCGGCCGTGGACTGCGCCTGAATGAGGGCAAGCCGCACCTGACGGTGCTGGATTTCGTAGCGCCACAGGATCGCCGCTTTCGCTACGCCGATCGTTTCCGCGCCCTCAGCGCCCGGCCGGAAAAGCGCGTGGACCACCAGATCGAGCAAGGCTTCCCTTGGTTGCCCAGCGGTTGTCTGATCCACCTCGACCGCCTGG
>PUNU01000207.1 GCA_003551865.1 Syntrophomonadaceae bacterium | reverse complement strand
CTGCTTCTTTTTCTTGAAAGAGCAGATGAACATGATTGGACATAAAGATGTAGGCGTATAACTTAAAACCCAATTCTTGTTTAATAGTGGACAGCAGTGCTTTAAACTTTTGATAGTCATTTTCTTCTTCGAAAATATTTTGTTTATTTATACCCCTGAAAATTATGTGGTACAATCCCGATTCGCTTTTCATTCTGGGCTGTCTACTCATCCATAATCACCTACTCGCTGACGTGACAAAATTGCCCCGTCCCCATTGTCACTGCCGATCCAGGCTCCTGTACTGCACCGCTTCGCCGATGTGGGCGGAGTCGATTTTTTCAGAACCGTCCAGGTCGGCGATGGTGCGGGCAACCTTGATAATGCGGTCGTGGGCGCGCATCGAAAGATTTAAACTCTGAAAAGCCTGGTGCAGAAGCCGCCGCGCTTCCCCGGTCAGGGGACAGTGCTTTTCGAAGTGGCGTGAAAGCAGCTGGGCGTTGGTGGTGGCCCTAATTTTTTTGTACCTTTCCCGCTGGGCCAGGCGGGCTTTTTCCACCCTTTTGCGGATCTCGGCGGAGCTCTCACCGGCTTCCTGCTGCTGCAGTTGCTCAAACTGGACCCCGGGTACTTCCACCTGGATATCGAGGCGGTCGATCAAAGGGCCTGAAAGCCTGGAGCGGTATTTGTAGACCTGGGTCGGGCTGCAGCGGCACTCCTTCCTCGGGTCGCCAAAATTGCCGCAGGGGCAGGGGTTCATGGATCCTATAAACATGAAGTCGGCCGGATAGGTAACGGTGGCTGATACACGGGTTACCGTCACCATCCGATCTTCCAGGGGCTGTCTTAAGGCTTCCAGCACTTCCCGGCTGTATTCGGGCATTTCATCAAAAAAAAGCACTCCCCGGTGGGCAAGGCTCACTTCTCCCGGCCTGGGGTTTTTCCCGCCGCCGATTATCCCGGCAGTTGAAGCGCTGTGGTGGGGGCTGCGGAAGGGCCTCTGCCTGATCAACGGTTTTCCGGGATTGAGCCTGCCGGCCACGCTGTGGATCCTGGTGATCTCCAGGATTTCTTCAAGGTTTGGAGAGGGCAGAATTGAAGGGATACGCCTGGCCAGCATCGTTTTGCCGCTGCCGGGAGGTCCGTAGAGCAGAACATTATGGGCCCCGGCGGCGGCGACCTCAAGGGACCGCTTTGCTGTGTCCTGGCCCTTGACTTCGCTGAAGTCGGGCCCGGGTGAATACTCTACTTCGAGCGGATTAAATTCAGGTGTGGTTGAGGGCAGCTCTTCGAATCCGCAAAAGTGATCGGCCACCTGTTTTAAAGTAGCCGATCCTTTGACGGTCAGATGGTTGACAATGGCGGCTTCGGGGCTGTTGGAATGGGGGAGGTAGAGTATGTGACTGCGGTAATCATCAATTTCACCCAGCGACAAAGCCATGGCCAGTGTTCCGTTTATAGAGCGCAGGTTGCCGTCGAGAGAAAGCTCTCCTACGAATATCGCCCGCTCGAGAATTTCGTTTTGGGGTATTTGTCCGGTTGCCGCCAAAAGGCCGACGGCAATAGCCAGGTCGAAAGCGGAGCCTTCTTTTTTCAGGTCGGCGGGAGCAAGGTTTACTGTGATCCTGGAGTAGGGAAAACTAAAACCGCTGTTTCGCACGGCGGCGCGGACTCTTTCTTTAGCTTCCCGGACTGATGCATCGGGCAGGCCGATTATATCAAAAGAGGGAAGGCCGTCGGCAATATCGACCTCAATTTCCAGCGGTATACCCTTTATCCCCAGAATGGCACATGAAAGCACCTTGGCTAACATAGAACTCTCCTTCAAGCAATTGCGGTGATGATGAATGCGGCTGCTGCCGGGAATAAAACTGTAATTCGCCAAAAAGAAAAAATATCCTGCCAGGCACATTCTAGAAGAATGGGAAATGCACAATAATGGGGATAAAATAAATAAACTGCAAAATATTAAACCGGTTATTGGCTGGATTTACCCAGCGCGGCGGCCGGAACTTCAGCCTCTTTTTTGGCCGCTGCCCCTTTTTCTATTGAAAAAGAGGGATTGATCTTTGTTTTTTTAAGCCGGGTAGAGTTTAAAACTACATTCATCGAACTGGTAGCCATGGCTGCTGCCCCGATAATAGGGTGAATTAAGCCGAAGAAGGCTGCCGGTATAGCCAGGGCATTGTAAAACCAGGCCCAAAAATAGTTTTGCTTTATTTTACCAAAAGTGGCATTGGAAAGGTTGATTGCTGCGATTACTGCTTCCGGGTTGCCGCGAACCAGAGTGATATCTGCCGATTCTATGGCGATATCTGTCCCGGTTCCAATTGCTATTCCGACATTGGCCTGCTTGAGAGCGGGGGCATCGTTTATTCCGTCACCTACCATTGCTACTGTCCCGTATTTATCCTGCAGCTTTTTGATTTCGTCTACTTTGCCGTCAGGCAAAACTTCCGCTAGAACCCTGCTAATTCCAACTTTGCGGGCAATAGCATTTGCAGTCCGCTTATTGTCGCCCGTGATCATTGCCGTGCGAATTCCCATGTTTTCCAATTCAGCAATCGCCGGGATAGAATTCTCTTTCAAAGTGTCGGCTACGGCAATGATCCCGGCTGCTTTGCCATCGACAGCAACCAAGATTGCTGTTTTAGCTTCATCTTCCAGTTTTTCGATTTCCCGGTTATATTGTTCAAATGCGATATTGCTTTCTGCCATTAACTTGCGGCTTCCAATTAAAATTTGTCTGTGCTCTACCCTGCCTTTAACCCCCTTGCCGGTGACTGCTGAAAAGTCTTCTATTTCTTTTAAATCCAAACCCTCATTGCCTGCTTGTTCAGCAACGGCCTGTCCCAGCGGGTGTTCTGATGCCGATTCAAGGCTTCCGGCATATAAAAGCAGGTCACTTTTGGCGGTGTCATTTAGTGGAATTACGTCTGTTACTTCCGGCCTGCCCTTGGTAATAGTTCCTGTTTTGTCAAAAGCGATAATTTTTACATCCCTTACAGTCTGGATCGCTTCACCTTTTCTGATCAAAATCCCGTTTTCTGCACCTAGGCCGCCACCGACCATGGTTGCTGTCGGAGTGGCCAGCCCCAAAGCACAGGGACAAGAGATGACCAGAACTGCAATGGTGGCCAGTATGGCCAATGAAAAAAGGGGCAGGTCAACATTGCTCCAGGGGAAGTTAAAGAATTCAACAATGGAAATATGAAAGTCAGGGAACATGTTCCAGGAAACGAAAGCGGAAAGGGCAATTAGAATAACTACCGGGACAAAATAACCGGTAACCCGGTCGGCAAATTCCTGGATCGGCACTTTCGATCCCTGGGCTTCTTCAACCATCTTAACCACCTGGGAGAGAAAAGTGTCTTTTCCTATCCTGGTTGCTTTTACTTTTAGAATCCCCTGCTTGTTAATAGTTGAACCGATGACTTCGTCATCTTCGGCCCTGTTTACGGGCAGGGATTCCCCGGTAGCCATTGATTCGTCTACACTGCTTTTCCCTTCGATAACTATGCCGTCGGTGGGGATCTTTTCCCCGGGACGAACCAACATGACCTGGCCGCTTTCCACTTCTTCAATAGGCACTTCAATTTCTTTTCCATCCACCAAAAGCCGGGCTTTTTTTGCTTCCATTTCCAGTAATTTTTTAATTGCCTGTGAAGCCCTGCCCTTGGCTTTTGCTTCCAGAAACCGGCCCACCAGGTGCAGGGTCAGGATGGAGACAGCCATTTCTACAAAAGAGGTAATCGGATACCAAAAGACCATTAGGTTGAGGAGGTAAGGAACCAGAGAACCCAAACTGACCAAAGTGTCCATGTTCGGATTTAAATTTTTAACAGACTTGATTGCCCCCAGATGGGTTTCTTTGCCGACTATAAAGATAACCGGAAACCCGAGAACATAGATGATCGGCAGATAGTAGGGTATTTCTGCCACAAACATGTGGATCATCATTAAGATCATGATCGGGCCGGCCAAGGATATGGCAAACCACATTCGCCTGGCGGCATGATCCACTTTTTCCGAGTCACTGTCTTTTGGCTCTTTTTCATCAGCTACCTTTTTATCTTCAGTGATCTGGTAGCCGCTCTTTAGGATTATGTTTTTCACTTCTTCCGGAGTAATTTCTTTCGGCTTGTATTTTATGGTTGCCTTCTCAGTGTTGAAGTTGATATTTGCCTCAATAATTCCGGACGTATTTCTAAGAGTGTTTTCCAGTCCCATAGCACAGCTGGAGCAGCTCATCCCGGAGATACCGTAATTTAAAACCTCTGTTTCTTCCCCGGAAACGCTTGCTTTATAACCGCTCTTTTCAATGACTTTGAGCAGATCTTCCTCCTTCAGTTGCTCCGGGTCGTATTCTACGTGAGCTTTTTCTGTGGCAAAGTTTACCCGGGCCGAGTATACCCCCGGCTCTTTCTGCAAACTTTTTTCAATGCCCTGGGCACAGCCTGTGCAGCTCATGCCTGATATAGCGAATATTACTTCTTTTATTTTGTTTGTCGAATCGGACATTATTCTCCCTCGCTTCCTGTATACCTTACCCTTTCAGGGTAAATGGTAGCATATAATCGGTTGTTTTACAACCAATACTATCATTTTAATTGTATATTGAGCAATTACCCAAAGATGAAATCCTAAATGAAGCCAATACCTATACTCCAGTTGGAAAGGCCTTGCCTGACGAAATGTGTATGGGCGATTACGGTTTTTACCTACCACTGCTATTGTTCCCATCGATTGAACTGTCATTATTCTCATCAAGGGAAAGGAAATACTCTTTAATGCCTTCCTTCATCGCCCCGGCAAACTTTTTCTGCTCCCTTGGATGAAGAATATGCCAGTTGTCCACAGGGTGCATCATATATCCGGCTTCAACCAAAACACAGGGAAATTGCGTATGCCTGGTTACCGCAATATTTCTTTTCCAGGTGTACAGAGCCGGCAGGTCCATCTCTTCAGATACCGTGTCCAGCATGATATCGGCCAGTTTCTCATTATGATCGTAGTTGTAGAGGGTCATTATCCCGTGGGTATCTACGGCATTTGCGCCATGGCCGTGGGCGTTGGCGTGAATGCTTATGAAAATATCAGTTTCATTGATATATTTTGCCAGGGGGCGATCATAGAGACCCACATCCTCATCTTCAGTGCGGGTCATGATCACATTTGCCCCTCCGGCAGTTAAAAGCTCTTCAAGATACAGACTCATGGCCAGCACTACATCTTTTTCATGGAGATCACCCGGTCCGGGTGCTCCCGGGTCTTCTCCACCATGGCCGGGATCGAAGACGATGGTTTTACCTTTTAGTGGGTTTTCTACGTCAACTTCCGGGGGCCTGTCGAGATTGAGCACCAGGTCGGTGTCTTCCCACGAAGGGTTAAAACCGGTAATTTTTTTATCAAGCTTTACGGTCAAAACCAGGGCATTGGGTTCCGCTGCCATTGGTTCCAGGGTAAGCTCCTGTACCGGGCCGGACAGTTCCGGCATCGACAAATCCTCATCTTTTTCTACCCCGTATAGTTTGACGGCAAGCTGATCTGTGCCGCTGTCGATCAGGAAGGGAAACCGTTCAGAAGCATTGAAGCGCAGGCTTACTTTTTCCCCGGTCTCGGCAAGTTCCAATGCTGATAGAGCCGGATCAAGAGAATCTTTGTCTTCCAATTCACGAACCGCTTCCTTATGAAGTAGGTAGGTCTCGTTTTCTTCCAGCCTGACCCGGTAATAATCTCCGGAAGCCCCGACTGCTTCAAAGCGGGTTCCTTCCGTTAGATAGGAGGCGACATTGTCAGGATAACCGGTGCCGCCTCGGGTATCGGTATAAAGTTGATAATAATCGTCGCGGATAATTCGAAACCAACCCCGGTATT
>PUNU01000200.1 GCA_003551865.1 Syntrophomonadaceae bacterium | reverse complement strand
GCCGGTCTGGTCAAAGGGGCGGTGGGCATAGGTTCTCTCCTGGCAGATGGGATTGGCGACACTGTGCGGGTTTCGCTCACGGCTTCGCCGACCGAAGAGGTAAGGGTGGCTCAAAAAATACTCCAGGCCCTTTCCTTGAGAAGTTTTGGGCCCGAACTTATATCCTGCCCGACCTGCGGCCGCTGTGAGATAGACTTAGCGGCAGTGGTTTCTGAAGTGGAAGAATTGTTAAAAGGGGTAAATCTGCCCATCAAGGTTGCGGTTATGGGCTGTGTAGTAAACGGTCCCGGTGAAGCCAGGGAAGCGGATATCGGTATTACAGCCGGGAAAAAACACGGTTTTTTATTTCGCAGCGGAAAAGTTATTCGCACTGTTCAACCCAAAGATCTGCTGGCGGCATTACAGGAAGAACTGGAAAGTTATCAAGGTGCTGATAACAATTAGGAGGCTGAGCGGTGAATACAGCAGCGATAATACCTGCTTATAACGAAGAGAAGACAATCGGCAGTGTTTTGGAAGCTCTAAAGGATTCTTCTTATGTGGATCGGATTGTCGTGGTCAGTGACGGTTCAGAAGACGGCACTGTTAATACAGTCATGAAGTATGACGGTGTGGAAATCATTGATCTTTTGGAAAACAGGGGCAAGGGAGGAGCGATAAAAGCGGCTCTCGACCGTTATCCGGCCGAGGTAATACTCATTCTTGATGCCGATCTGATCGGGTTGACTCCGGAACACATTGAGAAGCTGTTGGTTCCGGTTATAGATAAAAGGGCAATGATGAGCGTGGGATTGTTTCAAAAAGGTCGGATGGCTACTGATTTCGCCCAGAAGATGGCACCTTTTCTGTCAGGGCAAAGAGCGCTTAGGAGGGCCCTTCTGGAAAACATATCAGACCTGGATCTTTCCCGCTTCGGGATCGAAGTTGCCCTGCACCGCTATGTAGAGGAGAACGAGATAACCGTGGAAGAGGTGCAGCTGCCCGACCTGTCGCATGTAATGAAGGAAGAAAAACTCGGATTTTGGAAAGGTGTGCTGGCCAGGGCAAAGATGTACTGGGAGATTGTCAAGTACGTGGCCAGAGTGAGCACCGGCCCAAAATAGGGTAAATATAAGGTGACAGGCATTTTTAACGGAGTTGCGCGTTTTTGACATTTGTGGTAAATTAGTTTGGGTGAAATTATTTTTATCCAAGGGTGGGGTTTCCCACTCTTTCATATTAGTTGGGGGAAATTTTACTCTCACCGGAAGAGCAGCACCGGCTGGAGGGCGAAGCAGCCGGGAAACAGGGTGATATTTAATGGAAAAAGAAGAGGTAAGAAAGAAGCTAATTGAACTGATCGAACCGATGGTTGAAAGCAGGGGTTTTGAACTGGTTGAACTGGAGTACGTGCCCGGCCGTAACGGGCGCATAAACCTCTATATCGACCGGGAAGGGGGCGTAACCCTGGAGCACTGTGAGCTGATAAACATAGCAGTATCAGACCTGCTTGATTACCACGACCCGATTCATCATTCCTATACTCTCGAAGTTTCCTCGCCGGGAGTGGAACGCCCGTTAAACAAAAAAGAGCACTTCCAGCGCTTCGAAGGCGAAAAGGTAAAAGTAAAAACCCGTGAACCGCTGGAGGGACGCAAAAACTTTAGCGGCACCCTGCAGAGCACCGGTGAAGATTTTATAGTGGTTAAGCTGGAAGACGGTGGGGTGGCGGAGATCCCCCTGGCCGAAATAGCAAAGGCCCACCTCTGGCTTCCTTAACCGCCCGCTGAGTTGATCATTACAGCAGGCACAATTTTATTAAATTTTGTTTGGGGCAAGTAAAAGGCTAATACTGGAAGCCAAAAGCAATATGAAATCAAGATAATGAGGAACTACGGCATTTTAGATACAAAAGGTTTCCAGTAAGATATGGTTGCCGGGCATTAAGCAGTTACAGTCATTAGAATAATCTGTCTTATAAAAAGCAGCGGGACAATTTTTAAGATGAAAGGAGGTACTACCGGGGGAAAATGAATAAAGATTTGATTGCGGCCATAGAATCTATCGAAAAAGAAAAAGGCATTGGCAGGGAAGTCCTTTTTGAAGCCCTTGAAGTTGCCCTCGTTTCCGCTTATAAAAGAAACTTCCAAACCGCCCCTTCTGTGAGGGTCAGTATAGATCGTGAAACTGGAGAAATTAAAGTTTTTTCCCAGGTAAAGGTGGTTGAAGAAGTGGAATCGGAACAGGGAGAAGTCAGCCTTTACGAGGCCCGGGTTTACGAACCAAACTGTCAAATCGGCGATATGATCGAAATGGAGGTTACGCCCAAAGAATTTGGCAGGATTGCCGCCCAGACGGCAAAACAGGTGATAATCCAGCGCATCAGGGAAGCGGAAAGAGAGCTGATTTATGAAAGTTTTGTTGACCGGGTTGAAGAAGTAATTACCGGCCTGGTGCGGCGGTTTGAACAGCGGAACGCTATTATCGACCTGGGCAGGACTGAAGCGGTCCTTCCGGTCGAAGAGCAGATCCCGTTTGAACGCTACCGGATTGGCGAGCGGGTTAAAACCTACATCATGGAAGTTAAAAAAACCACCAAGGGCCCGCAGATTATTGTCTCCAGGACGCATACCGGTTTTCTCAAGCGCCTTTTTGAAATGGAGGTTCCGGAAATATACGACGGAATAGTGCAGATCAAGGCTGCGGCCAGAGAGGCCGGATACCGTTCAAAACTGGCTGTTATATCGGAAAACCAGGATATTGACCCGGTAGGGGCCTGTGTCGGCCCCAAGGGAAGCCGGGTGCAGGCGATCAGCAATGAACTTAAGGGCGAAAAAATCGATATTGTCAAGTGGAGCGAGGATCCGGAAGAATATATCGCCAATTCACTGAGTCCTTCCAAGGTGTCATCGGTCCTCCTCGATTCCGTGGAAAAAACCGCCGTGGTGGTCGTGCCGGACAACCAGCTGTCGCTGGCCATCGGAAAAGAAGGGCAAAACGCCCGCCTTGCGGCCAAGATCACGGGCTGGAAGATTGATATCTCCAGTGAAACACAGTATGCGGAGCAGAGCCTGGATGCCATGGGTTTTTCGGAAGAAGAGTCAGGGGTAGAGGGTGTTGAAGGCGAAGAAAATGCTGTTTTAGAGGCTGAAAAGGGTGAAGCTGAAGATTCAGGCGATATTGTTGCAGGATTGGAAGTCGGCACAGACGGAAATGAAGCGGCAGGGGAAGAAACGACAGAAGAGGTGGAAGCCGGCAATGATAACGCTGCCGAAGAAACGGAAAAAGAGATTTCCGCCGAAGAAGATTTTAAAGAGGATCTCTCGGGTGGCGAACAGGAGCAGGAGGAAGAAGAAACAGCTGTAGACGAGGAGGAAGAGGAGGATTCGATCTTAGATGGTTAAGAAGCGAAAAATTCCTCTGCGGATTTGCGTCGGGTGCCGGACCAAGAAACCCAAGAAAGAACTCGTGCGTATAGTCAGGACCCCCGAAGGTGAAGTGGTCCTCGATATGACCGGCAAAAAGGCGGGGCGCGGGGTTTACATTTGTCCCCTGGAAGATTGTTTCAAGAAAGCGGTTAAAGGCAAAAAATTGGAGAAAAATCTTCGCACAACGATATCGACTGAATTGATTGAAGAGTTAACGGCTGTACTGACCGAACAACCGCGTGCCGAAGGATAACCAACGAGGAGGGCTTATTTTATGGAGGTGTTGTAGATGGGCAAAGTCAGAGTGTATGAGCTGGCCAAGGAGTTGGGAACAACCAGCAAAAAGTTGATAGAAGTCCTGGAAGATATGGGCATATCTGTCAATAATCACATGAGCACATTGACCGATGAAGAAGCAAAAAAAGTTATGGATTTTACCACCGGGCAGGCAAAAAAGAGTAAAAAGGCCCGGGAACCCCAAAAAACAGCGGATAAAGCCGGAGCCGTGGCAGAAAAGGCCAAGAAAAAAGAAAAACCAAAAGAAAAAACAGCACCCAGCCGTAAATCCCGCAAAGAAAGACAGGAAGAAAAAAGAGCGGCCATGCAAAAAGAGCGGAAGCCGAAAATCAGGTTTGAAGAGCAGATTACCGTCGGTGAACTTGCCGAGCATATCGAGGCCACGCCGGCCCAGCTGATTACAACCCTGATGGAAATGGGGGTTATGGCCAATGTCAACCAGCCCCTGTCTTCCGATGCAGTAGAACTGCTGGCCGAAGAATACAGCTTTGATGTTGAGTATATTGAGGATCCGCTGGAAAGAGGACTGCTGGAAGACGAAGAGGTTGACGAGAGTAAAGAAGTCCTGCGTAAACCGGTAGTAACTGTGCTTGGCCATGTCGACCACGGTAAAACTTCGCTGCTTGACGCGATCAGAAAGGCCAATGTCACCGCCGGTGAAGCGGGAGGAATAACCCAGCATATTGGCGCTTACCAGGTCCAGTTGAACGAAGATAAGAAAGTAGTATTCCTGGATACTCCCGGTCACGAAGCTTTTACGGCAATGCGGGCCAGGGGGGCCCAGGTTACCGATATCGCCGTCCTGGTAGTCGCCGCCAATGATGGTGTCATGCCGCAAACCGTGGAAGCAATAAACCACGCAAAAGCCGCGGAAGTCCCCATTTTGGTAGCTATAAATAAGATGGATAAAGCGGATGCCAATCCCGATCGGGTAAAGCAGCAGCTTTCCGAGCACGACCTCGTACCCGAAGAATGGGGTGGTGATACGATCGTAGTGCCGGTCAGCGCCGTCAAGAGCGAAGGGCTGGAAGAGCTGTTGGAAATGATCCTGCTCCTTGCCGAAGTAGAAGAACTTAAAGCCAATCCGGACAGGCTGGCCCGGGGTTCGGTGATCGAAGCCAAACTCGACAAAGGCCGGGGTCCGGTAGCCACTGTTTTGGTCCAGGACGGGACCTTAAATGTCGGTGAACCGGTGATCTGTGGATCCATGTCCGGCCGGGTAAGGGCGATGATCAACGAGCTGGGAGAAAGGGTTGACTCCGCCGGCCCGTCGACTCCGGTAGAAATACTCGGTTTAAATGATGTCCCAATGGCCGGCGATCGTTTTCAGGTTGTCAGCGATGAACGGGTCGCCCGCCAGGTTGCAGAAAAGCGGGCCGATAAAATTAAAGAAGCAAGCAGGCGCACACAAAAGGTTTCGCTGGAAGACCTGTTTAAACAGATCCAGGAAGGTGAAGTAAAAGAGCTTAACCTGATCCTCAAAGCTGATGTCCAGGGCTCAATTGAAGCCCTGAAAGACACCCTGCTAAAACTCAGCCTGGAAGAAGTCCAGATCAAGATAATCCATACCGGGGTAGGGGCGATCAATGAATCGGATATCATGCTTGCTTCGGCCTCCAATGCTATTGTGATTGGCTTTAACGTCCGTCCCGACAGCAAGGCCCGTAAGCTGGCCGAGCAGGACAAGGTGGATATAAGGCTTTACCGGGTTATTTATGAAGCTATAGAAGATATTAAAGCGGCGGTTAGCGGCCTGCTGAAGCCGGTGATGAAGGAAGTTATAGAGGGGCAGGCCGAAGTGAGGCAGGTTTTTAAAGCGTCGCGCCTGGGGAACATCGCCGGTTGTTACGTCCTTGAAGGCAAGATCAGCCGCAATGCGCTGGTCAGGGTAATCAGGGATGGTACAGTAATTCACGATGCCGGACGTCTCGAGTCATTGAAGCGTTTCAAGGATGATGTCCGTGAAGTTTCCGACGGTTACGAGTGCGGAATCCTGCTGGAAAACTTCAATGATATCCAGGAAGGAGACATCATCGAAGCTTATGTGATGGAGCAGGTGGCTCCCAGTATATAAAAAATTTTTGTAACTACTCAGCCTATTGTCCTTGTTGAATGAAAAGCTGTGCCATGGGGACGGTTCGAGCGTTCCTGAGCGCAGCGAAGGCCGAAGGGAAAACGATGGAACCGTCCCCTATGGCATAGCGGGTT
>PUNU01000181.1 GCA_003551865.1 Syntrophomonadaceae bacterium | reverse complement strand
TGCTTTCGGATTTGTCGCTTTTCCGGTGGTCAAGCTGGTTTCCGGCAGAGCTAAAGAAGTGCACTGGATCTTATACGTTCTGGCCGTTATCTCCCTGGTGCATTTCTTCTGGCCCGTCTAGATACCTATAAGCAAATCCGGCCCCGGGAACCTGCAGGACTTTATAGGATTCAGAGAGGGCAGGCGCAAAAATAGACGATTGGTCAAAAAGGATTGGACGGTTTACTGCCGTCGGTTTTTCACAAGGCGTTTGGAAAACATAACCGTTATTTATGCATGCCCCGTGACAAAAAATTAATGGAGTTGATCGGTTATGCCGGATATAAAAGTGGGAATAGTTATGGGCAGTGATTCGGATCTGCCGATTATGCAAAAATGCGCCGATGCACTCGAGGAGTTTGGCATCGGTTACGAGATTGTCGTTTCCAGCGCCCACCGCCACCCGGAAAAAACGGCCCGCTATGCCCGCGGTGCGGCCGACAGCGGCCTGAAGGTGATTGTCGCCGGTGCGGGCGGAGCGGCGCACCTGCCCGGGGTAATCGCTTCGATGACCCTTCTGCCGGTGATCGGGGTGCCGATTGCCATCGAACCCCTGCAGGGTGTGGACTCGCTTTACTCAATCGTGCAGATGCCCCAGGGCATCCCGGTGGCCACGGTGACCGTCAACGGCGCCTTCAATGCCGGTTTACTGGCGGTGCAGATCCTGGCCCTGGAAGATGAAAAACTGCATGAACGCCTGAACAGCTACCGCCAGTCGCTGGCGGCTAAAGTGGAAGAAAAAGACAGACGACTGCGTGAACAACTGGGCGGAGAACGGCGACCTGATAACGAAGGTGGGAAGTGATGATCGAGCGCTATACCCGGCCGGAGATGGGCCGGATCTGGAGCCTGGAAAACCGCTACCGTAAGTACCTGGAAGTCGAAATCCTGGCCTCCGAGGCCTGGGCCGAACTGGGGGTTATCCCCGGGGAGGCGGTCGCCCTGATTGCCGCAAACGCCCGCTTTGACGTAAAAAGGATCGAGGAGCTGGAAAAAGAAACCAGGCATGACGTGGTTGCTTTTATCCGCTGTGTGGCCGAGTCGCTGGGCGATGAAAGCCGCTATTTTCATTACGGGCTGACCTCCTATGACGTCGTTGATACGGCCCTTTCGGTTATGCTGGGCGAGGCGGCGGATCTTATAGCTGAAGGACTGCTGGAGCTGGAAGATGCCCTGAAGGAGCAGGCCCTGCGCCACAGGGAGACGATTGTGGTCGGCCGTACCCACGGAATCCACGCTGAGCCGACCAGCCTGGGCTTGAAGTTTGTCCTCTGGCTGGCGGAGGTTCGACGCCACCGGGAGCGCCTGGCGCGGGCTATCGCGGCGGTGCGGGTGGGCAAGCTTTCCGGGGCGGTCGGCAATTATGCCCACATTGATCCTTTTATTGAAGAATATGTTTGCGGCAAACTGGGTCTTGAACCGGCCCCGGTTTCGACCCAGGTAGTGCAGCGTGATCGCCATGCCGAATTTATTTCCTTCCTGGCCCTGCTTGGATCCACCCTGGAGAAAATTGCCCTGGAGGTGCGCAACCTGCAGCGCACCGAAACAGGAGAGCTGGAAGAGCCCTTTTACAGTGGGCAAAAGGGATCGTCGGCCATGCCGCACAAGCGCAACCCGGTTGCCTGCGAGCAGGTCTGCGGCCTGGCCCGACTTTTGCGCAGTTATTCGACCGCGGCCCTGGAAAACGTGGCCCTGTGGCACGAGCGCGATATTTCCCACTCATCGGTGGAGCGGGTAATCCTGCCCGACAGCACCGCGGTAACCGACCATATTCTGAGGCAGATGATCCGGGTGATCCGGGAGCTCAAAGTTTATCCGGAAAACATGGCCCGCAATTTGGAACTAACCGGAGGGCTGATTTACTCCCAGCGGGTGCTCCTGGAGCTGGTGGAAAGTGGACTTTCCCGCGAAGCTGCCTACGACCTGGTGCAAAGGCGGGCCGCGGAGGCCTGGGCACAGGGACGATCTTTTAGAGAAGTTTTGGCCGAAGATAAAGAGGTTTCAGGGCGGCTGGGCGAGGCCGGGCTGGCGGCCTGTTTTGATCCGGCTACATATTTAACACATGTCGACTATATTTACCGCCGCCTGGGAATTTAACATTTTGGTAAGGGTGGCGTTTTCAGCGGGGCTTTCTCTCCCCTGAGGGAGGAGTGCGGACGATGCAAAGAGAAGTTACTCCCGGGTTAGCAGTTTTATTCCGGTCTCCAAACGGAACGGTTGATGATCGGCAAGGAGGTTGTTTATGTGGACTGCCTTAAGGGTTCCTGTTCCTGCGGGAAACTGAAGGAAGCATGCGGAGTTTGCGGCGGTTACGCCGAAGATCAACCGCTGGCTTTCCTGACATGTTTTGCTCTCTATGCCCTGCAGCACCGCGGCCAGGAAAGCGCCGGTATCGCCGCCGGCCCAGGTAACGGGCGCAAGATGTGGTTGAAAAGAGATCTTGGCCTGGTATCGGAAGTCTTTCCGGAAAGCGCCGATTTAAAGGGAATTATCTGCAAACTGGCTGTGGGCCACGTTCGCTATTCCTACGCCCGCGACGGGCGCCGGCTGGAAAACGCCCAGCCCCTTAAACTGCGCTACCGGCATGGTGAGCTGGTGGTCGCCCACAACGGAAACCTCTTAAATGCCATGGACCTGCGCGAGGAACTGGAAAACCAGGGAGCAATTTTCCAAACCGACACCGACAGCGAACTTTTGGCCCATCTGGTAGCCAGACAGGGCAGCAGCGACCTGGCGGAAGCCCTGGCCGAAGTCGTGCCCCGCCTGAAAGGAGCATTTGCTTTTGTTGTTTCCGACGGGCGCAGGGTTATCGGCCTGCGCGACGGCAACGGGTTTAGGCCTCTGTCGCTTGCCTCCCTTGAAGGCGGCGGCTATTTTTTGGCTTCCGAGACCTGCGCTTTTGACACGATCGGGGCCAATTTTATTCGGGACGTGGAGCCGGGAGAGATGGTTGTCCTCGATGAAGAAGGTTTGCACAGCAGGCAGGTTATCGAAGATACGCGAACAAATTTGTGCGTTTTTGAATATATCTACTTTGCACGCCCGGACAGCAATTTGCTGGGAATCAATGTCCACCTGGTCCGGCGGGAACTGGGCCGGCGGTTGGCCCGCGAGCACCCGGTCGAGGCGGATATCGTATCCGGGGTGCCCGATTCCAGTATCGCCGCCGCTTCAGGATTTGCCGAGGAGGCCGGCCTGCCATACGAAATGGGCCTGGTGAAAAACCGCTATATCGGGCGCACCTTTATCAAGCCGACTCAGAAAATGCGCGAAGAAGGGGTCGATCTCAAGTTAAACCCGGTGCGCAAAATCGTGGAAGGAAAACGGGTGGTCCTGGTCGACGATTCGGTTGTGCGCGGGACGACCAGCATCAGGCTAATCCGGATCATGCGCCGGGCCGGGGCCAAGGAGGTCCACCTGCGCATCAGTTCACCGCCGGTTATCGGTTCCTGCTATTATGGTATCGATACCCCCGAGCCGGATGACCTGATCGCGCATAAGAACCCCCCGGAGGAAATTGCGCGGATTACCGGCGCCGATTCGCTGGGCTACCTGAGCATGGGTGAAGTGCTGACGGCGGTGGGCCTGCCGGAAGAAAATCTCTGCCGGGCCTGCTTTACCGGCGATTATCCGGTACCGCCGGATTAAATTCCTGTTTTGGAAACGCTCTGGAGCGCCAGACGGTAGGAAGAAACCGCCGGTGTATATAATACAGGTAGTAGAGCACGGTTAAATAAAAAGGCACTATAGTGAGGAGGTAGTAAGATATGGAGTCATTGTTATATGTCGTCCCGGCCTGTGCCCTGGCCGCCCTGGTTTTCGCCATTATTCTCTGGATCAGGCTGCGCCGATCCGAAGCGGGCAGTGAGCATATGCAGGAGATTGCTGCGGCAATCCATGAAGGGGCGATGGCTTTTCTGAGGCGCGAGTACACCTACCTGGTAGTATTCGTCATTGTTTTAGCCGTGGTCCTGGCGGTGGTAATCAACACCCTGACCGCTGTAAGCTTTATTGTCGGGGCCATTTTATCCGGGACGGCGGGTTTTGTGGGCATGACCGTGGCCACGATCGCCAACGTCCGCACCGCCCATGCCGCCCGTACCGGGATAAACCCGGCGTTGAAAACCGCTTTTTCCAGCGGAACAATTATGGGCATGATGGTGGCCGGTCTGGGTCTGTTTGGCCTGGGAATTCTTTATATATTTATTCGTGATCCGGACATAATTAACGGTTACGCCCTGGGAGCCAGCTCGATTGCCCTGTTTGCCCGTGTGGGCGGAGGTATTTACACCAAGGCGGCCGATGTTGGCGCCGACCTGGTCGGCAAGGTCGAAGCGGGTATTCCCGAAGATGACCCCCGTAATGCCGGGGTTATTGCCGACAACGTAGGAGATAACGTTGGAGATGTAGCCGGCATGGGCGCCGACCTGTTTGAGTCCTTCGTCGGCTCGATGATTGCCACAATGACCCTCGGGGTAGTGCTCTACGGTTTTGGCGGGACCCTGCTGCCCCTGCTGGTCGCTTCAGTCGGGATCCTGGCCTCGATTTTTGCCTTTTTCTTCGTCAGGGCCAAGGAAGAGTCAAGATTGGGAGCGGTCCTGGAGCGGGGCATCTGGGTCAGCGCCCTGGTGGTGCTGGTCGTCTCATACTTTATGGTCGATGCTTTTGTAGCCCGGGGAGTTTTCCCCGACTTCGGACCTTTTGCCGCCGTTGTTGCCGGTCTTTTGGCCGGAGTGGTTATCGGCCGCCTGACCGAGTACTATACATCGGATCACTTTAAACCGGTCCAGGGGATTGCCCGCGCTTCACAGACGGGCCCGGCAACCAATATTATCAGCGGCCTGGCGGTGGGGATGAAAAGCACCCTTTTCCCGATCATCACCATTGTGGCCGCCATCCTGGTTTCCTATTACTTTGCCGGTATTTACGGCATCGCCATTTCCGCAGTCGGGATGCTCTCAACTGTGGGGATGACTGTGGCTGTCGACGCTTACGGCCCGGTAGCCGACAATGCCGGCGGCATTGCCGAGATGGCCGAGTTGGAGCCGGAGGTGCGCGAAATCACCGATCAGCTGGATTCATTGGGCAATACCACGGCCGCCATCGGCAAGGGTTTTGCCATCGGTTCGGCCGCGCTCACCGCCCTGGCCCTTTTTACCGCCTATTCCCAGGTGGCCGGGTTGGAGGTAATTGACATTACCAGCGCTCAGGTTATTGCCGGCCTGCTGATCGGCGGGGTGCTGACCTATTTCTTTACCTCGAGGACAATGGAGGCGGTCGGCAACGCCGCATTTTCACTGATTGAAGAGATAAGGCGGCAGTTCAAAGAGATAGACGGTCTGATGGAAGGCAAGGCGAAACCGGAGTATGCCAGGTGTGTCGATATCAGCACCAAGGCCGCTTTGAAAGAAATGATTATACCCGGCCTGATGGCGGTGGTGGTGCCCCTGGCCGTTGGGCTGATCCCGTTTTTAGGCAAGGAAGCCCTGGGCGGTTTGCTGGCCGGGGCCCTGGTAACAGGGGTTCTACAGGCAATCAACATGGCCAATGCCGGCGGAGCCTGGGACAACGCCAAGAAGTTTATTGAAGCCGGAAACTACGGGGGCAAGGGCAGTGATTCGCACAAGGCCGCCGTGGTCGGCGATACAGTCGGGGATCCCTTCAAGGATACGGCCGGCCCGTCGCTTAACATCCTGATCAAGCTGATGAGCATTGTTGCTTTGGTTTTTGCGCCGCTGTTTTTCTAAGGCACCGAGGCTTAAGCATTTCACTGGGTGCGATTGCTCGTGTTTTGACTATTAAAGGTGCGAACACAATGGCATTAAATACCATATGCTTTTGCTTAAAATCTGTTTTAGTGGACAGGCCACCAGCAAGGGGGGGGGTGTAAATCGATGAATGATGACCTGAACTACCGCAAGGCCGGTGTGGATATCGATGCCGGCGAGGACGCCGTTGAGCGGATCAAGGGGCTGGCCCGTTCGACCTTCCGGCCGGAAGTGCTGGAGGAGTTGGGCGGCTTCGGGGGGATGTTTGCCCCGAATTTAAAGCATTTAAAAGATCCGGTGCTGGTGGCCGGCACCGACGGGGTCGGCACAAAACTTAAAGTTGCTTTTGCCGCTGAAAAGCACGATAGCGTCGGGGTTGACTGCGTGGCCATGTGTGTCAATGATATCCTGGTCCAGGGAGCCGAACCCCTCTTTTTCCTCGATTATTTGGCGGTTGGCAAAATGGAGCCCACCAGGGTGGAGGAAATAGTGACCGGCGTGGCCGAAGGCTGCCGGCAGGCCGGCTGTGCCCTGCTGGGCGGGGAAACAGCGGAAATGCCCGGATTTTACCCGCCCGGCGAATACGATCTGGCAGGCTTTGCCGTCGGTCTGGTTGAACGGAAGAATATTGTCGACGGTTCTAAAATTGGCGCCGGGGATGCGGTAATCGGGCTTGCTTCGAACGGGCTCCAAAGCAACGGATTTTCCCTGGCCCGCAGGGTCCTGCTCGAGGAAGCCGGCCTTTTGCTTACAGATTATCAAGCCGCTTTTGGTCATACCCTGGCCGAAGAACTGCTCAGGCCCACCCGGATTTATGTCAGGCCGGTTTTGCAGGCCTTAAAGAAATTTACCATACGGGGGATGGCCAACATCACCGGGGGAGGCCTGCCCGGCAACTTGAAGCGTATCTTGCCGGCCGGCACCTGCATGGAAATCGACAGCGATTCCTGGCTGGTGCCACCGGTATTTAAATTGATAGCCGAGCTGGGACCGGTCCGCCGGGAAGAGATGTTCCGCACTTTCAACATGGGCATCGGCTTCGCGCTGGTGGTTCCCCGGGCAGAAGCGGCAAAACTGATCGGGCATTTTGCCGATTATGATATCCGCGCCTGCCGCCTTGGTAATGTCGAGTCCGGTAAAAAACAGGTAACCTTAAAAGCAGTGAATTAAAAACAGAACAGACTTAATTGACAGGGCCCTGGTGGGTTGAGCAGGGCGGGCGGCAAAGGTTTAAGAGCGGAATCAGCAGGGAGAGGAGATTTAAAATGAAGCGAATTGCCGTACTGGCTTCCGGGCAGGGGACCAACCTGGAAGCGATCCTGGAGGCTGTGGAAAGAGAACAAATCACCGGGCAGGTAGTTTTGGTAATCAGTGACAATGCAGATGCACCGGCCCTGGAGAGGGCGGCGAGGCGGAAGGTAAAGGCTTTATTTATGGATCCGAAAGAACACGAAAACCGCCGGGCTTACGACCGGGCCGTTGTCGATGTGCTTAAACAGGAAAAAGTCGACCTGGTGGCCCTGGCCGGATTTATGCGCCTGCTTTCGCCCCTGTTTGTGCAGGCATTTCCCATGCAGATTATGAACATCCACCCCTCACTGCTGCCGGCTTTTCCCGGCCTGGAAGGGGTGGAACAGGCTTTAGAGCACGGCGTTAAAGTAACCGGGTGCACGGTGCACTTTGTCGACGAAGGGCTGGACACCGGGCCGATCATCCTGCAGGAAGCGGTGCCGGTAATTCAGCAGGATACGGTGGAAACCCTGCACCAGCGCATCCATGCTTCAGAGTACCGCCTCTACCCTACGGCGATCGATCTATTCTGCCGGGATAAATTGAAAGTGGAAGGAAGAAGGTGTTTGATTGTTGACTGAGCGCAGGCGGGCTTTAATCAGCGTTTCCGACAAGAGCGGCCTGATCGAGTTGGGCCGGGAACTGGTTGATTTGGGTTTTGAAATTATATCCACCGGGGGCACGGCGCGAGCACTTAAAGATGCCGGACTGGTGGTGACCGAAGCGGCGGAGGTGACCGGTTTTCCGGAAATATTGGGCGGTCGGGTAAAAACCCTGCATCCTTTTATCCATGGGGCGATCCTGGCCTGCCCCGACCGGGAAGAACAAAGAAAAGAGCTCGAGGGACAAGGCATTGAGCCGATTGAACTTGTGGTGGTCAATCTCTATCCATTTGAGCAGACCATTGACCGCGGGGAAACCGGTGTCGAAGAAGCAGTGGAAAATATAGATATCGGTGGTCCAACCATGATCAGGTCCGCGGCCAAGAACCACGCCTTTGTCAGTGTGGTAGTTAACCCGTCTTCTTACGAACCCATTGTTGACGAGCTGAAAAAGACCGGTGGCGTCAGCTTTGAGACCCGCCGCCGCCTGGCGGCGGAAGCTTTTGCCCACACTGCCGGTTATGATGCGGCTATAGCCGGCTATTTTAATTCCCTGCCCGGGACAGGAATGGAGCTTTACCCGGAGCGCCTGAACCACTCCTACAGAAAGATTCAAGACCTGCGCTACGGGGAAAACCCGCAGCAGGAGGCCGCATTTTACGCTTTAGGCGGAAAGAACCGGGGACTGGCTGCAGCACGCCAGCTGCAGGGAAAAGAGCTTTCTTTTAACAATATAAACGATTTGAATGCGGCCTGGGAACTATTGTCGGAATTTGCTCAAACCACCGCCGTGGCGGTAAAGCATGCCAATCCCTGCGGGGTGGGTTCCGCTTCGTCTGTTTCGGAGGCCTATAAGAAAGCTTTTGATGCCGATCCGGTTTCGATCTTCGGCGGGGTGCTGGCCCTGAACCGGCCGGTCGACGGCGAAACGGCCCGGGAGATGAGCAAAATATTCTTGGAAGTAATCGCGGCACCGCAGTTTTCGGAAGAGGCCCTGGATATCCTGGGCGCTAAAAAAGATATCCGCCTGCTGGTGATTGACCCGGCCGCGGGCGAGTTTGATAAGGAAAAATTTGATCTGAAGAAGGTGGCCGGAGGAATTTTAATGCAGACCATTGATCGTAAGCCGGTGGAGGTAACTGCGGGTGAAGTGGTTACAGAACGCAGTCCGAACGAGGCCGAATGGCAGGGACTTAATTACGCTCAGAAAGTGGTCAAGCATGTGCGATCAAACGCCATAGTTATTGCCGGCCGGGAGCAGACCTATGGGATTGGAGCCGGACAGATGAGCCGCATCGGGGCTGCCCGAATTGCCTTAAACCAGGCCGGCGGCAGGGCCAAAGGAACGGTGCTGGGTTCCGATGCTTTCTTCCCTTTCCCGGACACGGTTGAAGAAGCGGCCGCGGCCGGGGTGACCGCCATTGTGCAGCCCGGTGGTTCTCTGAAAGATAAAGTATCGATCGCCGTGTGCAACCGGCACGGACTGGCCATGGTCTTTACCGGCCGCCGTTATTTTAAGCATTAAACTTGCACCGGGCGCCGGACTTGTTAGGAAGAAAACCGCTTATGGCTTATGAAGGAGGCTGAAAAGATATGCGCGTCTTAATTGTCGGCGGGGGCGGGCGTGAGCACACGCTGGCCTGGCAGCTGGCCCAGAGCCCTAAACTGGATAAGCTTTACTGTGCTCCGGGTAATCCGGGTATTTCCAGGGTGGCCGACTGCATCGACATCGGGGCCGAGGATATTGAAACCTTGAAAGAGTGGGCTCTCAAAGAAAAAATTGATCTTACGGTAGTGGGGCCCGAAGCCCCGCTGGTTCTCGGCCTGGCCGACAGTTTCCGTCAGGCCGGCTTGAAAGTTTTCGGCCCGGGAAGTGCGGGAGCGAGGCTGGAGGGAAGCAAGGTCTGGGCCAAGCAGAAGATGAAGCAGTTTGCCATTCCCACCGCCGGTTTTGCCGTTTTCGATGATTTTGACGAAGCCCGTCATCACCTGGCCCGTTTCTACGGCGGACCGGTGGTAATCAAGGCCGACGGTCTTGCCGCCGGAAAAGGAGTAACTGTTGCTTCAGGGCCGGCTGAAGCGGAGCAGGCTCTTTACGATATTATGATCGAGCGCAAATTTGGTGATGCCGGCAGCCGGGTGGTGATCGAAAACTGCCTGGTCGGTGAAGAAGTTTCCGTACTTGCGGTGACCGACGGCAGGGAAATGGTAATGATGCCTTCAGCCCAGGACCACAAAGCCATTTACGAAGGAGACAGGGGCCCGAATACCGGGGGTATGGGCGCTTACTCGCCGGCGCCGGTCTACACCGAGGACCTGGCCCGCCGGACAGAAGAAGAAGTTTTCCGCCGCCTCTTAAAGGGGTTCCAGGACAGCGGGATCGATTTCCGCGGGGTTATTTATGCCGGGCTGATGGTTTCAGCCGACGAGTTAAACGTACTTGAATACAATGTTCGTTTCGGCGATCCTGAGGCCCAGGCTATCATTCCGCGTATGAATTCCGACCTTCTGCCTCTGCTGGCGGCGGCGGCGGAGGGCGACCTGAAAGGGCTGGAGGCAGAATGGAAAAGCGACCAGGCTGTCTGCGTGGTGATGGCTTCTAAGGGGTATCCCGGCAGTTACGAAAAAGGTTTCCCCATCGAAGGCATTGAGGAAGCGGAAGCGGCGGGAGAAGGGAAAGTGGTAGTTTTTCATGCCGGAACCGCCTTCAAAGACGGCAAACTGGTTACCGGGGGCGGACGTGTGCTGGGTGTAACCGCCTGGGACAGCGACCTGCGCAAAGCCGTAGACCGGGTTTACGGCGCGGCCGACAGGATCAAATTCGACGGCTGTTACTTCAGGCGTGATATAGCTCACCGGGCTTTTAAAAGATAAAAATCCGCCCGTTATCCGCCAAAACTTGCAAGCAGTTTGAGAAGAGTAGAAGATGTTGCAAGCCGGAAGCGAACATAAAGCGAGCCGTTAGGAATTACAGGCGAGCGATCCGTGAGCGCCGGCTTGCCACAGCTGCGAATTAAAAACAGTTTAAACTTAATTGGCATAATTTTTACGGATAGATAAGTGTCAGGGGAGGAAAAGATGATGGATGATACTGTTATTGTAGGTTATGCCCGCACCCCCTTCGGGCGTTTTTTGGGTTCACTGCACGAGGTCCCGGCGGTTGAACTGGGCTCTATAGCTATAAAAGAAGCTCTGTCCCGGGCCAATGTGCCCGATGAGGCTGTGGAGAATGTGCTGATGGGGATGGTCGTCCAGGCCGGCGCAGGCCAGATACCCTCACGCCAGGCTGCGATCGGGGCCGGACTGCCGCCGAGTGTTCCTTCCGACACGATTAACAAGGTGTGTGCCTCCGGTTTGCGAGCAGTAAATATTGGCGATTCGCAGATTAGGGCCGGCGAGGTTTCCCTGGTTGTCGCCGGGGGAATGGAAAACATGAGCGCGGTTCCCTACTATCTTCCCAGGGTTCGCACGGGGGCCAGAATGGCTGATACGCCCTTGTTGGACGGAATGATCCGTGACGGCCTGTGGTGCCCTTTTCATGACGTACACATGGGAGTCCACGGCGGTGCGGTGCCGGCCGAGCACGGTATTACGCGGGAAGATATGGACCGTTTTGCCCTGCGCAGCCACAAACTGGCCGTGAAGGCAATGGACGAAGGCCGGATGATCGAAGAGGTTGCCCCGGTCGAGGTGCCCGCCCGCAAGGGAGATCCCCGACTGGTCGAATATGATGAACTGCCCCGCCGTGATACAAGACTGGAGAAACTAGCCGAGCTCCCTCCGGCCTTTGAGAAGGAAGGGTTGATTACCGCCGGTAACGCTCCCCCCATCAGCGATGGAGCGGGAGCCCTGGTAATGGCTTCAAAAGCCGGGGCCGGGCAGATGGGTCTCAGGGTACATGCGCAAATTGTGGCCCAGGCCGCGGTATCGCTGGAACCGCGTTATATTGCCACAGTCCCCTTCGAGGCGGCGAAAAAAGCCCTGGGCAAGGCCGGTCTCACCGCCGACCAGATGGCCCTGATTGAAATTAATGAAGCCTTTGCCGCCGTTCCCCTCACCTGCATCAAGCTGGGCGGCTGGGATGAGGATAAAGTAAACGTAAACGGCGGGGCGGTGGCTTTCGGTCATCCGATCGGAGCCAGCGGGGCCCGCATTTTAATGACCCTGGTTGCCGAACTGCGCCGCCGCGGCGGCGGCTACGGCCTGGCCACTATCTGCAGCGGAGCCGCCCAGGGCGAGGCGACGATCGTAAAGGTGGAATAAGAATCTGTCCGGCTTCTTATTGGCACTACAGCGCAACTTTAGCCTACATCATTTGAAGAACACTCGGAAAACTTTAAAAAGCTTACGGTCTTAAAAGCTTTGGGGGTTAAAGCCATGGAACCGGTACTGTCGGAGCGCCATAAACAAAAAAGAGACGAATTTCGCCGTTTTGCCGCCGAAGAGCTTGACTGTGGTGAGCTTTTCCCCCATGAGAACCTGAAAAGGGCCGCCGCCAAAGGCTATATGGGCCTGCCGGTAGAAGAGGAATGGGGCGGCCGGGGTGAAGATTTTCTGACTTATATACTGCTGATCGAAGAGGTGTCCCGGGTATGTGCTTCAACGGGGGTAATCCTGGCCGTTCACACCTCGGTAGGCACTTTTCCCCTGCTCTACTTCGGCACCGGGGAACAAAAAAGGCGCTACCTGCCGAAACTGACCGGGGGCGAATTCCTCGGCGCTTTTGCCCTGACCGAAGCAGAAGCCGGATCTGACGCCGCCAACATTTCAACCACCGCTGAACCGGTGGACGGCGGCTACCGGCTTAACGGCTGCAAGCTTTTTATCACCAGTGGAGGAGAAGCCGATCTCTATACCGTCTTTGCCACGGTGGACCGGACCAAAGGCCGCAGGGGTGTTACCGCTTTCCTGGTGGAAAAAGGTACTAAGGGGCTTGAGTTTGGGCGGACGGAAAAGAAGATGGGTCTTAACCGTTCCTACACCACGGAAGTAAGAATGGAGGATCTTTTAGTTCCGGTGGCAAACAGGCTTGGTGAAGAAGGCAAAGGTTTTGCCATAGCCATGTCCCTGCTGGACGGCGGCAGGATCGGTATTGCCGCCCAGGGCCTGGGGCTTGCCCGGGCTTCGCTCGATTACACGACAAATTATCTAAAAGAGCAGGAAAAAACCGGCATAGAGACGGAGCAGGGGCGGGCATTTGTCCTGGCCGATTTAGCCGCCCGGCTTGAGGGGGCAAGACTGCTGGTTTACCGGGCGGCGATGCTAAAAGATTCGGGCAGTCACTGTTCTAAGGAGGCTTCAATGGCCAAGTACTATGCCACCGACCTGGCGCAGGCATCTGCGGCCCGCTGTATGGACCTGTGCGGCTTATCATGCAGCGGCGGAGACCATATTCTGGCCCGCTGTTTTTGCGATGCCAAGGCCACCCAGATCTACGAAGGTACCAACCAGATCCAGCGTATCGTGGTGGCCAGAGAGCTACTAAGTGAAGGAGGATGAATTGATGAAATTTGAACTGACCGAAGAACAGGAAATGACCCGTAAGATGGTCCGTGATTTTGCCGAAAACGAAGTTAAACCGGGCGCTGAAGAACGAGACGACAACGAAGAGTTTTCCCGTGAGCTGTTTGACAAGATGGGTGAGCTCGGGTTGACCGGTATCCCCTGGCCTGAAGAATACGGCGGGGGCGAATGTGACTTTGTCAGCTATGTAATCGCCGTGGAAGAACTGTCACGGGTTGACGCTTCGGCCGGCACAACCCTGTCGGCGCACATATCGCTCGCCGGTTGGCCGCTCTACAAGTACGGCAGTGAAGAACAGAAGAAAAAGTTTTTGGAACCGATGGCCCTGGGCGAAAAGCTCGGTGCTTACGGCCTGACTGAAGCCACAGCCGGCACCGATGCGGCCGCCCAGCGGACAACCGCCGTTCTCGATGGGGACAGCTATGTCTTAAACGGCAATAAAACATTTATAACCAATGCCGGTGAAGCCGAGATCTACATAGTTTTTGCCGTGACCGACAAAGAAAAAAAGGCAAAAGGCATCAGCGCCTTTGTCGTCGAAAAAGATACCCCCGGTTTTACCTTCGGCAAAAAAGAACGGAAGATGGGCCTGCGTTCTTCGCCTACTTTGGAGCTGGTTTTTGACGGCTGCCGGGTTCCCAAGGAAAACCTGCTCGGCAGTGAGGGGGAAGGGTTTAAGATAGCAATGAGCACCCTCGACGGGGGGCGCAACGGTATTGCCGCCCAGGCGGTGGGCATTGCCCAGGGAGCGATGGAGGAGGCTGCAAGTTATGCTAAAACCAGGGAGCAGTTTGGACAGCCGATTGCCAATTTCCAGGCTGTTTCTTTTATGCTGGCCGATATGGGCACAAAAATTGAAGCAGCCCGCCTGCTGACCTACCAGGCCGCCTACCTGGAAAGCTGCGGCCTGCCCTACGGCAAAGCATCGGCCATGGCCAAATTATTTGCTTCGGAGGCGGCGATGGAGGTAACCACCAATGCGGTGCAGATATTAGGCGGCTACGGCTATATCCGTGATTACCCGGTAGAGCGCTTCATGCGCGATGCCAAGATTACCCAGATATACGAAGGCACTAGCGAAGTCCAGCGCCTGGTTATTTCGCGCTACCTGCTTAAATAGTGCCCTGTCAACATATTAAGAGCGTCATTTGACAATTATTACAACAAATTTAATTGACAGGGCAATAGTATTGAAAATTAAAGCGGTTTTGTCGAAAATTTTGGTTGGGGTACTGTAAAATACGGCGCCTTGTGTGCCGGCTGCACGCTGAAAGGAGTAGATTGTCTATGGTTGAAGAAAACCCGGGTTTAATCATGGTTTTTACCGGGGACGGGAAGGGGAAAACCACCGCCGCGGTCGGTCAGGCCGTGCGGGCCCTGGGGCACGGCTACCGCGTCTACATGATCCATTTCATGAAGGGGCGAGATTACGGCGAGTTTTTAGCCGTGGGGCAGATGCCCAATATCACCGTAGTGAAGGCCGGGCGTGATTGTTTTGTCAAGCGAGGCGATCCGGATCCGGTAGACGTTGATCTGGCCAGGGAAGGATTTTCCACCGCGGAAAAAGCAATTCTCAGCGGTGAATACGACCTGGTGGTGCTGGACGAAATCATTATCGCGGTCGATTACGGCCTGTTGGAGGAAGACGAGCTCCTGGCGCTGTTGAAAAAAAAGCCGGCTGATGTTACTGTAATCCTGACGGGACGCAGCGCATCTACCGAGCTGGTCAAAATGGCCGACATGGTAAGCGAAGTGCTGGCTATAAAGCACCATTACGAGCAAAATGTCGAGTGCTGTCGGGGAATCGAGTACTAAAACACTGCGGCAGCCCGATAAGTCCGAACCTGTAAACCGTGGATTGAAAAGGGATTCGAGTGGATAACTTAGTTTGTTCCAATGTAAACGATCGCGGGCGGCTTAAAATAGTAGGAAAATATAATTAACCAACGTGTCCCAAAAATGAGGTGTCCAGATGCAGCAGATAGTCACAGATTTGTTAAACGGCAGCCGGCGCGCAGCAGCGCGCCTTATTTCGCAGGTGGAAAATGACGATCCGCAGAAAAGGGATTTGCTCAAAGAGATTTTTCCGCATACGGGCCGGGCTTACGTGATCGGTATAACCGGGGCGCCGGGGGCCGGGAAAAGCTCCCTGGTCGACTGCCTCCTGCAGTTGATGCGGAAAGACGGCTTCAAGGTGGGGGTCATCGGGGTAGACCCGACCAGCCCTTTCAGCGGCGGGGCTATTTTAGGCGACCGTATCCGCATGCAGGAGCACGCCCTGGATGAAGATATTTTTATCCGCAGTATGGGCACCAGGGGCAGCCTGGGCGGCCTCTCCCGGGCCACCAGGGAAGCAATTCAGGTGCTTGACGCCTTCGGCAAGGATTTGATCCTCGTGGAAACGGTGGGCGTGGGCCAATCGGAAATTGATATCGTTAAAACCGCCGACACCACCGTGGTCGTGCTCACACCGGCCGGCGGTGACAGTGTTCAGACGATCAAGGCCGGGATAATGGAAATTGCCGATCTGTTTGCGGTCAACAAGGCCGACCTGCCCGGTACCGAAAAAACGGTGACCGAGCTGAACATGATGCTGGATATGAAAAACAGCGCGGGGTGGCGCCCGCCGGTGCTGACAACCGTATCGGTACGCAGTGAAGGCACCGGGGAGCTCTGGAATTCTTTGCTTGAGCACCGCGCCTTCATGGAAGACAGCGGGCGGCTTTTGGAAATCCGCCGGCAGAGAGTGGAGCGGGAGCTGACCGAGCAGGTGGAGTACCTGGTTAAAAACAAAGTTTGGGACCGGGTCAAAGAAAAAATTGAACTGCAAGACCTGGTTGAAAAGATTGTTTTTCGGGAAAAAGATCCCTACAGCGCTTCTCATGAACTGCTGGAGACTATTGATTTTTATAATGAAGGCGTAAGAGAGGGTGAGTAAGTTATGGATAAGGAAAAAGCGGAGCGAATCAAGAAACAAAAGGAGCTGTGGTCGGAAGAAGTCTCCAGCCTGAAGGAGCGCAGTGAGCCTTTTGTTACCGTTTCCGGCAAGCCGATCAAGGCCCTTTACACGCCGCTGGACCAGGAAGATTTGGACTACGAAGAAGACCTCGGGTTCCCGGGCAGTTACCCCTATACCCGGGGGGTACAGCCGAACATGTACCGGGGACGGATCTGGACCATGCGCCAGTTTTCCGGCTTCGGCGACGCGTTTGACTCGAACCGGCGCTACCGCTACCTGCTGGAACAGGGGCAGACCGGTTTGAGCGTAGCCTTTGACATGCCGACCATTATGGGTTACGACTCCGACAGTGAAAGGGCCGAAGGAGAGGTGGGGCGCTGTGGGGTGGCCATCGATTCGCTGGCAGACATGGAAATTTTATTTGACCAAATTCCGCTGGACAAAGTGACCACATCCATGACCATCAACGGCCCGGCAGCGATCCTCTGGTGCATGTACCTGGCCAACGCCGAAAAGCAGGGAGTCAGCCTTGACAGGGTTGGCGGCACCATTCAAAACGACATTCTTAAAGAGTATACCGCTCAGAAATCGTGGATCTTCCCTCCTGAACCGTCAATGCGCCTGATAACCGATATCTTCGCTTTTGCTTCCGATCATGTGCCAAAATGGAATACAATCAGCATCAGCGGGTATCACATCCGCGAAGCCGGGTCCACGGCGGTGCAGGAACTGGCTTTCACCCTGGCCGACGGCTTTGCTTACGTGGAGGCGGGCATTAATGCCGGGCTTGACGTAGATAGTTTTGCCCCCCGCCTGTCGTTCTTCTTTAATTCCCATATTGACTTTTTCGAAGAAATTTGCAAGTACAGGGCGGCGAGGCGGATCTGGGCCCGCCGGATGAGGGACAAATACGGGGCCAAAGATCCGCGTTCGTTGAAGATGCGCTTTCATACCCAGACTGCCGGCTGCAGTCTGACCGCCCAGGAACCGGAAAACAACATCATCCGCACCACGATCGAAGCGCTGTCCGCCGTTTTGGGCGGCACCCAGTCCCTGCACACCAATTCCATGGACGAGGTTTTGGCCCTGCCAACCGAAAAGGCGGTCAAGATTGCCCTGCGCACCCAGCAAATAATGGCTTACGAAAGCGGGGTTGCCAATACGATTGATCCTCTGGCCGGTTCATATTTCGTAGAAGCGTTGACCGACGAAATGGAGGCGGAAGCGGAAGAATACTTCCGGAAAATCGACAACCTGGGCGGGGTCCTGGCGGCGATCGACCAGGGCTTTTTCCAGCAGGAAATAGCCGATGCCGCCTACGCCTACCAGCAGGCTATGGACAGGGAAGAACGTATCCTGGTCGGGGTAAACCGCTACAACACCGGGGAACCGGTGGAAATTGAAATACTGAGAATTGATCCGGAAGTGGAAGAAAGGCAGCTCAAGCGGCTGAAAGAACTAAAGGAAAAACGTGACAACGATGCGGTGAGGCGAAGCCTGGAAGAGCTTAAAAAAACCGCCTCCGGAAACGACAACCTGATCCCGAAAATACTGGACGCGGTTAAGGCTTATGCCACCGAAGGCGAAATTGTGGCCGCTTTAAAAGAAGTATTCGGCGTCTACAAAGAAAAACCGTCATTTTAAGAAGCCGGTGCTTTTTACTCTGCAGCCGCAGAGAAAAGCGCTTGAACGGCGGCTAAAATATATTTTTCGGAAAATATAATTAACTAACGTGTCCCGAAATTAGTGAGGGGTGTTGAAATGGGCGATAGGAAGATCAGGGTGCTGGTGGCCAAGCCGGGACTGGACGGGCATGACCGCGGGGCCCGGGTGGTGGCCCGCGGACTGCGCGATGCCGGGATGGAAGTTGTTTATACCGGGCTGCATCAAACCCCGGAACAGGTGGCGGAGACGGCCCTGCAGGAAGACGTTGACGTGGTAGGTTTAAGTATTTTGTCTGGCGCCCACATGACCCTGGTGCCGAAGGTGAAGAAGCTGCTCGATGAAAAAGGGATGGACGATGTGCTGATCCTGGTTGGCGGCATCATCCCGGAGGACGATGCCGAAGAGCTGATCAGGCAGGGCTGGGCCGACCGGGTGTTTACGCCGGGCGAACCGCTGGAAAAGATTGCCAGTTACATTGCATCCCGGTTTGTTGAAAGTTAAAGTAAAATCCCGCCTGTGAGAAGGCAAAGGGGGTTATGATGGATAAGTCGGAACTGGAAAAAGTGCGCGAAAAAGTGCTTGCCCTGCGCCGCGAAATTGAGGAACACAACTACCGTTACCACGTGCTGGATCAACCGGTGATCGATGATCACCGGTTTGACCGGATGATGCGGGAACTGCAGGAGCTGGAAGAGACCTATCCCGAACTGCAGGATCCCAATTCGCCCACCAGGCGGGTGGGCGGGGAACCCCTGCCCGCTTTTGAGAACCTCGAGCACAAGGTGCCGATGCTGGGCCTGGATAACGCCTTTAGTGAAGAAGAGCTGGTCGATTTTGACAGCAGAGTGCGTAAATTGACCGGGCTCGTTGAAATAGAATATCACTGCGAACTAAAAATTGACGGACTGGCAGTTTCTCTGCAGTACGAGCAAGGGGTTTTTAAGCAGGGGGCAACCCGCGGCGACGGCTACGTCGGAGAAGATATCACCCACAACCTGCGGACGATCAGGCAGCTGCCGCTATACCTGCCCGAAAGCCCGGACCTGGAAGTAAGGGGTGAAGTTTATATGAACCGGGAAGATTTTGCCCGGCTTAACCGGGAACGGGAAGAACAGGGGCTTTTAACTTTTGCCAATCCTCGCAATGCCGCCGCCGGCTCGGTGCGCCAGCTGGACCCGCGCCTGGCCGCCGCCCGGCCGCTGCGGCTGTTTGTTTACGGTTTGGGCGAGCACAGCCTGTCATTTTCCAGGCAATCAGAACTGCTCGATTACCTTTACAGGCTGCGCCTGCCGGTGAATTCCCACCGGGCCGTGTGCAAAGGGCCGGAGGAGATCAGGGACTACTGCCGCCGGTGGCGGGAAAAAAGAAAGGAACTGCCCTACGAGACCGACGGCATCGTGATCAAGCTGGATGATCTCGAGCTCCAAAAAGACCTGGGTTATACGGCACGCAGCCCGCGCTGGGCCATTGCCTACAAATATCCCCCGGAAGAAAAATTGACAACCGTTCTCGACATCCTGGTAAATGTCGGCCGCACCGGGACGATCACCCCGGTGGCCGTGCTGGAACCGGTTACTTTAAGCGGGACTACGGTCCGACGGGCCAGCCTGCACAATGAAGATATGATTGCCGAAAAAGAGATCATGATTGGCGACAGGGTGCTGGTGCACAAGGCCGGTGAAATTATCCCCGAGGTTTTAAAGGTGGTAAAAGAGCGGCGTACCGGTGAGGAAAAGTCCTTTACGATGCCGCGGCAGTGCCCATCCTGCAACTCGGAAGCGGTGCGGTTAAGCGGTGAAGCGGCCCGGCGCTGCCTGAACCCGTCCTGTCCGGCCCAGCTGGTTGAAAAGTTGGTCCATTTTGCCTCCCGCCGGGCTATGGATATTGACGGGCTGGGGCCGGCCATGGCTGAGCTGCTCTTTAACCACGACCTGGTCGGGGATGTGGGGGATATCTACTATTTAAAAGTCGAAGAGCTGGAAAAACTGCCCCGTACCGCCGAAAAATCGGCCCGGAACCTGGTCGATGCGATCGAAAAGAGCAAAAACAACCCCTTGAGGCGCCTGATATTTGGCCTGGGGATCCGTTTTGTCGGCGAAAAAGCGGCCCGCCAGCTGGCCGAACATTTCGGCACCCTGGGACGTCTGCGCCGGGCGACGGAAGAAGAGCTGACCGCGATCGAAGAAGTGGGGCCCAAAATGGCTGAAGCGATCGTCCAATTTTTTAATACCCCCGAAACCGAGCCGGTCCTGGACAAACTCGAGCGGGCCGGAGTCAACTTCAGCGAACCGACCGTTGAAACGGCGGAAGAACTGGACGGAAAAGTATTTGTCTTCAGCGGGGCTTTAGAGGAATATACCCGCGAGGAAGCGGCTTCCCTGGTCGAATCCAGGGGCGGCCGGGTCAGCTCGTCGGTCAGCAAAAAAACCGATTACCTGGTGGCCGGGGCGGATCCGGGCAGCAAGCTGGAGCACGCCCGCGAGCTGGGCGTGGAAGTGATCAACGAAGAAGAGTTTAAAAAAATTTCGGGACAGCTCACCTAATAAAGCAAACAAGTCTCACTTCCAACCTCTCACTTCTCACCTCTCAAACGCCGGCAATTCTATACAGCTCGCCATATGTTAGCTTCCGGCTTGCAACATCTCCTTTAGAGAGAGTAGTTGTTAAGTGGCAAATTAGGCTGTTAATACGTTGACAGGGTACTAGGTAATCCAGACCTTTTCCCACCGGCCGGGAGCATTCGGCCCACGGCGCGCCCCTATTTATAGAGCGACCCAGCGACCGACATACAACCAAAAATTAGATGGTCGAGGCGAGCAATCAACCGGTTTTGCCAATCCTTCAGGTTTACCGGTTTGAAACTTTTGTCCATCTTTGAGACAATATCTATAGTTGTTTCCGATCGCTTGTCGTAAGTATGGCCGGCTGAGGACCGGCTTGTAATAACTATAATAAAAACATAGCCAAATTTAGCTGAAGAGGCAAAAGTATATAAAGCAGACTTAAAGGGTGTCAAAAGATCCAACCCTTTGACAGCCTTGACAATCTTTATAGTGGAGGAGGTGATTTGGTAATGAGCAAAGGCAAGAAAGAACAATTGCCCACCCTGGCGGGTGACGGCGAAAACAAAATTTTATTGCAAACCATCATCGATTCGCTTTCGGACGCCGTTTCGGTGGTTGACGAAAAGGGCATGGGTATCATGGTCAACCGCGCTTATACCCGGATCACTGGAATGACAGAAGATGAAGTGCTGAGGAAACCGGCCACCGTCGATATTGCCGAAGGTGAAAGCGTGCATATGAGGGTTTTGCAGACCGGCAAACCGATCAAGGGTGTCCGGATGAAGGTCGGGCCGTTTCGCCGGGAAGTGATTGTCAGCTGTGCCCCGCTTATTATTGACGGGGAGCTTAAAGGCAGTGTGGGGGTAATCCATGATATCTCCGAACTGCGCCGGGTTATGGAAGAGCTGGAACGGACCCGACGGAGGATCAGGCAGTTGGAATCCCGTTATACTTTTGACGATATTATCGGCAACAGCGAGCAGATCCACGAGACGATCGAAAGGGCCAGGCATGCCGCCGTTACACCGGCCTGTGTGCTTCTGCGTGGAGAATGCGGTACCGGCAAAGAGCTGTTTGCCCATGCCATTCACCACGACAGCGATAGGGCGGATATGCCTTTTATCAGGGTCAACTGTGCTTCGCTGACCGATACTCTCCTGGAAAGTGAACTATTCGGATATGCTGACGGTGCTTTTACCGGGGCCAAAAAAGGAGGACGCAAGGGTTATTTTGAAGAAGCCGGCGGCGGCACTCTGTTTCTTGACGAAATCGGGGCCATGAGCAGTGAAGCCCAGGCCAGGCTGCTTAGGGCCATCCAGGAAGGTGAAATCATCAGGGTCGGGGAGTCGCGCACCCGCCGGATCGATGTGCGGATTATCGCCGCCACCAATTCAGACCTGGAGAGCCTGGTCGACCGGGGTTATTTCCGCAAGGATCTTTACTACCGCCTGAACGTTTTCCCGATCGATCTCCCTCCACTGAGAGAGATAAAAAGCGACATCCCCCTGCTGGTAAATCATTTCCTGGCCCGGCTGGCCCTGGAATACGGACGCACGGTGGCCGAGGTTACCCCGGCGGTGGTCCGCCGGCTAAAAGAATACGACTGGCCGGGCAACATCCGCGAGCTGGAAAACGTAATAGCCCGGACATTGATTAACCTGGAACGGAACGAAGAAGTAATTGACGAAAAACACCTGATCATGCCTCTTATTGCCCCCGGAAAGGAAAGAGAAACTGAAGAAGAACCCCTTAAGGGATCAATGAAAGAAATGCACCGGGCCTGGGAGAAAGAAGTTCTGCTAAAAGCCCTGCGCGAAGCCGGCGGCAACAAGGCCGAAGCGGCGCGCCGCCTCGATATTTCTATTCGCAACCTCTATAATAAACTGCACCAGCATAATATCCTTTAATTTTTGTAACTACTCAGGCCTAACCCGCTATGCCATAGGGGACGGTTCCATCGTTTTCCCTTCGGCCTTCGCTACGCTCAGGAACGCTCGAACCGTCCCCATGGCACAGCTTTTCACTCAAC
>PUNU01000111.1 GCA_003551865.1 Syntrophomonadaceae bacterium | reverse complement strand
TCCTTGTTGAGTGAAAAGCTGTGCCATGGGGACGGTTCGAGCGTTCCTGAGCGCAGCGAAGGCCGAAGGGAAAACGATGGAACCGTCCCCTATGGCATAGCGGGTTAGGCCTGAGTAGTTAAATATTATATTAAAATAACGCTCCGTGAGGGATTGACTGTGATTAACTCCTTAATCAGAATAAGCTATGACGGGACAAACTACAGCGGATTTCAGGTCCAGGCTAATGCTCCAACTATCCAGGAAGCGCTTGAACGCGCCCTCGAGCTGATCTACAAACAGCCGGTAAGAATAGAAGGCGCCGGCCGCACCGACAGCGGTGTGCATGCCCGCGGGCAGGCCGCTTCTTTTAGGGCCCCTTTTCAGATCCCGGCCGACAAACTGCCTCATGCTTTAAATGCCCTGCTTCCGCCCGATATCGTGGTAACCGGGGCCTGGGAAGTGCCGCCCGAGTTCCATGCCCGCTTTGATGCCAGGAAAAAGATATACTGTTACACCATAGACCGGGCCGCTTTTCCACAGGTGCTAAAACGCCTTTACAGCTGGCATGTTCCGGGAGAGCTCGACCTGCAGGCGATCAAGCAGGCGGCGGAACTGTTCGAAGGAACCCATGATTTCAGAGCTTTCCAGGCTGCGGGCAGGCCGGTGGATGACACCAGGCGCACTCTCTACCGGGTCGAAGCAGTGGACTTTCCGCTCGAGCAGGTTCTGCAGCTGCAGTTTGCAGGAAGCGGTTTTCTCTACCGCATGGTCCGTTTGATTACCGGGACGCTGGTCCGGGCTGGAAGGGGAGGCCTGACCCCGACCCAGATCGAGTCCTCCCTGCTCGAAGGCACTACCGCCGCGGCTGGCCCTTCCGCCCCGCCGCACGGCCTTTGCCTGGAGGAAGTAGTTTATGAGCTCTAAACTGTCACGGGGCGGTAATTGCTTGTTTTGGGAACACGTTACAAGAACATCTCCCCGGCTTTAAGAGTTGTCCCTCCAGGGAATAAACTCCCTCCCCCACCGCAAAAACGGTTTATTTAGCTTGACAGGGCCGGGGCGGTATATTAGAATGTAGGTTGTGACTTTACTGGAAGAGTTAGAAGGAGAGGGTATGAATGCGCACTTATATGGCTAATTCCGAAAAAATAAAACGCCGCTGGTACATTATTGATGCGGCGGGGCGTCCGCTGGGCAGGGTGGCCACCGAGGCAGCCCGGCTCCTGCGGGGCAAGCACAAACCGGAGTACACCCCGCATCTGGATACCGGTGATCATGTGATCATCATCAATGCCGGAAAAGTGGTTCTTACCGGGCGCAAGCCCGAGCAGAAGCAGTTCCGGCGCCACTCCGGGTACCCGGGCGGCCTGAAAAGCATTGACTACACTACACTGCTCGAAAAGAAGCCGGAAAGAGCCGTTTACATGGCTGTTCGCGGCATGCTGCCCCACAACCGCCTGGGGCGGGCAATGTTGAAAAAACTGCGGGTATATAAAGACGACCGGCATTCCCACCAGGCTCAACAACCGGAGCCCTGGGGCGAAATGTTGAGTGAAACGAGGGAAGGAGGACCTGGCTCTTGAGCGAAGTGCAGTATATTGGTACCGGACGCCGTAAAGAGTCGGTAGCGCGGGTTCGCTTGCTGCCGGGCAGCGGCAGGATCGTTGTAAACGGCAAAGAAATGGACCAGTATTTTGGCCTCGATACATTAAAGCTGATTGTCAGACAGCCGCTGGTGGCTACAGAAACCGAAGGCCGTTTTGATGTTATTGCCAAGGTCGAAGGCGGCGGTTTTTCCGGTCAGGCCGGAGCGATCAGGCACGGCATCTCCCGGGCGCTGCTGCAGGCTGATGACGGTTACAGGCCGATTCTGAAAAAGAGCGGTTACCTGACCCGCGATCCGCGGATGAAGGAACGCAAGAAGTACGGCTTGAAAAAAGCCCGCCGCGCTCCACAATTCTCCAAGCGTTAAGCATTCAGCCATCTCTTTGGAATATTTGGCCCGCTTAAGCCTCCAATTCATGGTGGCTGGAAGTGGGCTTTAATATTATCAGGGAAGGGAGTAAGGCCGGTTTATGAGGGATGTGTTGCGGGTATATCTCCGTGTGTGCTTCTTTGGACTCGTTGCGGGAACATATCCCCGGCCTTAGCTTCTTTTGGGGACACGTTACGGGAACATGTCCCCGAACTTAGTCCAGGGGAGTTGAGTGTTACTTGAAAGAGATAAGAGAAAAAGTTTGGTTTATCGGGGGAGCAAAAAAGGGACGCTTTCCTTACTCACACTCTTTGTACCTGGAAGACCCGGGCGGTTTACTGATCGACGCCGGGGCCGGGCCGGTTTTGCAAGAGCTGAGCGGTAAAACTGAACAGGTGGTTTTAAGCCACTACCACCGCGATCACGTTTCTTATAACTCCTATTTTACCGGTGCCGCTTTTTCCGTCCACCGGGAAGATGCTCCCGGCATTGAAACTTTTGAAGGGTTTAGCCGCTTGAGCGGTCTGGATCAGTTAAACCTAGAAAATTTCTGGGAACAGGACGGTCAGATCAAATTTCTGGCAACAAAAGCGGATCGATACTTAAGCGAAGGCGATTATCTGGACTTTGCCGGGCTTAAAGTTAAGGTACTGCATCTGCCCGGCCATACTCCCGGGCACTGCGGTTTCCTGGTAGAAAAATATAACCTTCTTTTTGCCTCCGATATTGACTTGACCCGGTTCGGGCCCTGGTACGGCAACCCTTCCAGTAATATTGAGCAGTTCCGCCGTTCAATAAGGCGGGTGCGCGAGCTCAAGCCCGCTCTGCTGGTTACCGGCCACGTTTACCCGGTAGCAAAGAATATTGACCAGAAGCTTTCCGCCTACGAAGCGGAGATTGACAGGCGTGATGAAGAAATTGTTTCCGTTCTAAAAGAAGGGCCGCACAGCCTCGAACAGTTGGCCCAAATGAATATTATCTACCCGCGGCATTACAACCAGGAGATCCTGCTCTTTTTTGAAAAAAATATGCTTCAAAAGCATTTAGAAAGCCTGGTTAAACGAAGAATGGCGTCTAAAACGGAGGAGGGCCTTTTTGAAGCTCTCTAAACGCCTCTAATTCGGGATTAAAGTCAGTTGTCAAACCGTTTGATCTAAATTATAATAAGTAATAAGCAAGACACCGGGGTGCCTTCCCTATGATCCCTGATCAAACCGGGCAAGCTTAAATAAGCCAAGCAACAATACAAAAGAAGGTAGCGACCATGAAAGTCCAGCATTACATTGAACAAAAATTAACCCAGGGAGCAGTTCATATTACCCTGATCGATCCCTCCCGCCAGGTTCCCGAGGCAGCCGGCAGGCTGGCCGAAACCGCCGAGGAGGTCGGCAGTGATCTGATTTTTGTCGGCGGTTCATCGGGAGTGACCCAGCGGACCCTGTCTGAAACGGCGGAAGTGGTTAAACAAAAGGCGTCGATCCCGGTGCTGTTTTTCCCCACCGGCACCGAGTCGATCAGCTTAAACCTCGACGCTTTTTTATTTCTTAGTTTGCTTAACTCCCGTAACTCACAGTTTATCAGCGGAACCCAGTCCAGGGTGTCTTCAGTATTAAAGCGCCTGGAAGTGGAAGTACTGTCGATAGGCTATATCCTGGTTGAGCCGGGTATGAAGCTGGGTGAAATCGGCGAAGCCGACCTGGTGGCCCGGGACAACTTTTACCAGGCCATCGGCTATGCCCTGACCGCCCAATATATGGGCATGTCCTATGTTTATCTCGAGGCCGGCAACGGTGCCGCCCAGCCGGTCCCGGCCGGCATGATCAGGGCGGTCAAGCGCGAGCTCACCGTGCCCTTAATAGTGGGCGGGGGCATCCGCACCGCTATCGATGCCCGCCGGGTGCGCCAGGCCGGAGCCGACATCGTAGTCACCGGCACCGTGATCGAAACAGCCGGCTACCGGGAAAGACTGCGCTCGATCTTGAGCGCTCTCAAAGAATAATTTGGGGACACGTTAGTTAATTATATTTTCCGTAACTACTCAGCCTATTGTTCTTGTTGAGTGAAAAGCTGTGTCATGGGGACGGTTCGAGCGTTCCTGAGCGTAGCGAAGGCCGAAGGGAAAACGATGGAACCGTCCCCTATGGCATAGCGGGTTGGGCCTGAGTAGTTGCTATTTCCCGACTATTTAATCTGCCCGTTTGCCCCGTGTTTTAATCAAATAAACAGGCCGACCCGGTTGTCCGGTCGGCCATTTTACTTTTTGAAACTGCCTCTGTGACAGAGAACCGTCCCCTGTTTCATTTTACCTGGCGCATTCGCCGCCGCGGCCGGTCACCGTTTCCAGGGCATGGTCCAGCACCGGGGCCAGGACATCCAGGCACTCAGCCACTGCCCGGGGGCTTCCGGGCAGGTTGATGATCAGGGTGGAGCCGCTGATACCGGCCACTCCCCTGGAAAGCATGGCTTTTTTTGTTGCCGCTGCGGTTTCCCGGCGGATAGCTTCGGCGATGCCCGGCACCGGGCGGTCGATCACGTCTTGTGTGGCTTCGGGAGTGATATCGCGCGGCCCCAGGCCGGTGCCGCCGGTGGTAAAAACAGCGTCAACTCCCCTGTCGACCATGCTGCGCATTGCCGCGCTCAGGGCCGCCCGCTCATCGGGGACGACAACCTGTTCGACGACGTCTCCCCAGGGTTCAAGCATTGCGCTTACGGCCGGGCCGCTTTTGTCCTCTCTTTCACCTTCCGACCCTTTGTCACTGGCCGTTATCACCCCGAAGCGGTATGAATGCTTGATCTCCAAGGAATCACCGACTTTAATTTTGCCTCCCGTCAGCACTTCGGTAAATATGCCTTCTCGGGGCATGACACAGTCCCCGGCCTGGTAGTAGACGGCACAGCGGTCGTGGCATTCCTTGCCGATCTGGGTCACCCGCAGTACCGCTTCCGGCCCGGCCTGCAGCCTGGTGCCGATCGGCAGGGCGATTAGCTCAATCCCGCTTGTAGTCAGATTTTCAGCGAAGTCGCCCGGTCCGACGTTCAGGCCCTTTGCGGTCATTTTGGTGATGCTTTCCTCGGCCAGCAGGCTGACCTGGCGGTGGGCGAACCCGGCATGGGCATCGCCTTCCAGACCCTGCCCCTTAAGCAGGGTGCCTTCACCTACATTTGTTTTTTGCCGCCCTTTTTCGGGGCCGGTGCATACGGCGGTAATTTCAGCCATCAGTCCTGCTCACGGCGAAAGACACCGGAGCGCCCTCCTTTCTTCTCCACCAGGCGGATATTTTGAATAACCATATTTTTATCGACCGCTTTACACATGTCATAGATGGTCAAAGCGGCGGCGCTGACGCCGGCCAGCGCCTCCATTTCCACCCCGGTTTGCCCGGTGAGTTTGACCCTGACCCCGATCTCTATTTTCGCCACCTCTTCTTCAACGGGCTCGAAATCCACTTCCACGCCGGAGATACCAAGGGGGTGGGCCATCGGGATGATCCGCCCGGTTTCCTTTGTCGCCATGATCGCCGCTACCTGGGCTACCCCCAGCACGTCGCCTTTGGCCATGCCTCCTGCTTTTACCCGGGCCAGGGTGTCGGGGTGCATGGTGATTTCGCCCCGGGCATAAGCTTCACGCAGGGTCTGTTCCTTGGCCGAAACGTCGACCATCCGCGGCCTGCCGGCCCTGTCAAAATGGGTGAGATCGCCTTCGCCGGAAGCCGTTTGCGGCTCCGCTCCCGGTAATTGCCCGCAGATGAAATCGGCCAGGGTTTCCGTGTCGCCCAGTTTGATCACCGGGATGTCGAGCTTTAAATCTTTACGGTCGGTAACCACCGCTACTGTATTTTCAGGCAGGAGCGGTTCAGGGTTGACGGCCCTGCGCACCACCTCTATTTTCGGGTTTTTGCTTTTCTTGTTGCCTTCGATGATGATTAAGTCAAAATCATTCAGCCGCTCTAAAGCCGCTTCGAGGCCTGTTTTTTCTCCGTTCGAGCCGAACAATACATAGCCGCCGGAGACCGCAAACCCGGAAACTTCAGCGCCGGCCCTGGTGAAGCGCCAGCTGTCTTTACCGGGCTGATCGAGGTCGTAGTGGTGCAGGTGACCCTTCAAAGCGGCCACACGCAATCCCCGCTGTTTCAAGACGGGCAGCAGCTTTTCCAGGATGGTCGTTTTTCCGGTTTCAGACTGGGCCGAAACCAGGTTAATTATTACCGGGGGCAAGTTTCCACCTCCAGAAATATCCGGGATTACAGGCAGTTATCCCGGGCGGTATTCCTCCGTCAAATTTTTCATGCCGGCTTCTGCTCTTTTATTACCCGCCCGTGCTCGACATGCCGCGCATTTTGGCCCGGCTTATAGATCCGCATCCGCTGTCGGCGGCCATCCGGTGTTCCGCCGGTTTGCCGGCCAGTACTTCCCGGATCAGCGCCTTAAGGGCCTCTTTATCGTCTATAACCGGCCTGACCGGCTGTTCTTCCTGCCAGTACAAACAGGCCTTGAGGCAGCCTTCCGCAGTCAGGCGCAGGCGGTTGCAGCTGCTGCAGAAATGCTTGCTGATCGGGTGAATCAGCCCGACAGTGCCCCGGCCTCCGGGGATGGTATAGGATTCGGCCGGCCCGGCGCCCCCGGGCAGCGGGACCGGGGTAAGGGGCAAATCTGCTTTCCGGGCCGTTTCGGCAACGAAGCTCAGCGGCAGGTAACGCTCACGGTATTCCCGGTCATGGTCCCCGATGGGCATGTATTCAATAAAGCGCACGTGCAGTGGTTTTTCCCGCACCAGCCGGAGAAAGGCCGGCACTTCAGTCTCGTTGATCCCTTTCATCAGGACTACATTCAGCTTGACCGGCTGCAGGTCGTGTTTTAAGGCCGCATCGATGCCCTCCAGGGCCCTCTCCAATTCACCGCAGCGGGTGATGTGACGAAAGAGTTCAGGTTTAAGCGTATCAAGGCTTATGTTGACCCGGTTCAGGCCGGCCTGTTTCAGTCCGGCGGCAAAGCGGGCCAGCAAAACGCCGTTGGTGGTCATGGCCAGGTCATTAATGCCCGGCACGGCGGCAATTTTACCGATCAGAGCGGTTATGCCCCTGCGGACCAGCGGTTCTCCACCGGTGATGCGGATTTTGCTGATGCCCAGTTCTGCTGCGGCCTCGACCACTTTTAATATTTCTTCATATCTCAAGATATCGCTGTGGGAGATCTGCTCGACGCCGTCGGATCCCATGCAGTAAAAACAGCGCAGGTTGCAGCGGTCGGTGATCGAAATCCTCATGTAGTCGTGTATTCTGCCCTGTCCGTCGGTTAATGCCATGATCACAGCTCCTTTTTGCCGGCATCCCGCATGCTGTAGCCGCCCATCGACTCGACCTGCTTTTGAAAGCCCGGATCCGTAATTGTTTCCAGCAGCAGGTTTGCTTCGGGGCTGTTGTAAAAGGAATCACTCAGCAGAAGGTCGTAGCGCTCTTCGACCAGGGGAATGAAATCAAGATCGAAGGCTTTTGCCGCTGGAAGGATACCCAGCCCGACCCGGGCCGTTCCGGCCGCCACCGCGGCGGCAACGTTCAGATGGGTATATTCTTCACGCTCGTAACCGTATATTTGCTCCGGGGTGAGGCCCGCTTCCTGCAGAAGATGGTCGAACAGGAGGCGGGTGCCCGCACCTTTCTGGCGGTTGATAAAGCTCAGCTTCTTTTCAGCCAGGTCCCCGGTTGTTTCCACGCCGTCCGGGTTGCCTTTTGGGACGATCCAGCCCTGCATGCGGTAGGCCAGGTTAACAAGGTGCATGTTGTGCCCGGGATAGAGCTTCTCAATGTAGGGGCGGTTGTAATCCCCGGTTTCCGGATCGAACAGGTGGACCCCGGCCAGGTGGGCCCGGTCGCCTCCAACGGCGGCAATCCCGCCCATGCTGCCCAGGTGGGCCGAAGAAAGGCTCATTTTCGGGCTGCGCTCCCTGATGGCGGTGGCCAGCAGATCAATAATCAGGTCGTGGCTGCCGGCGGCTAAAAGGTGGTGTTTCAGAGCGGCCTGCGGGCGGTAAAGCTCTATTTCCACCGTTTCATCCTGCTCATATCCCAGTGAGTTGGCCGGAATGACCAGGATGGCGTCTGCGCGGACCAGCGACATGGTAACCCCGGCCCCCCTGGTTAGAGGGTTGGCGATGAAACGGCCGCTGACAAAACCGATGGTCATGCGCACAAATTCTTCCACCCCTATTTCCGAAACTACTCTCCGGCCCAGGGTCACGGTCATTTTCTCCCGCTGCGGTTCCGGCAGGCCTAAATAGCGGCAGATCAAAGGCCGCACAAACCATTCCAGGCTGAGATAGGCGGACACCGGGTAACCGGGCAGGCCGACCACCGGCTTGTTTTTGGCCCGACCAAGGATGGTCGGTTTTCCGGGGCGGGTGGCCACGCCGTGGATGAAGACTTCGCCCAGTTCTTCCAGCGTAGCAAAGGTATAATCTTTTTCTCCCGCCGAGGAGCCGGCATTGACAATTACCAGGTCGGAATCCTCGAGGGATTTCTCTACCGCTTCCTTGATCCGGCCGGGTTCATCGGGCACGACGGAGTAAATCACGGGTTCCGCGCCCCACTGCTTCAGGTAGGAGGCGATCACCGTGCTGTTAAAATCGGGAATACTGTCTCTTTTTCTCTCTTTGCCGGGATCGATAACTTCCGAACCGCTGGGGATGACGGTTATTTTCGGCTTGGCCAGCAGTTTGACTTCGGTAATGCCGCCGGCCAGCAGGGCCCCGAGGTCGGGCGGGCGCAGGCAGTGCCCCGCCGGTACGATCAGTTCGCCGGCCACGACATCTTCTCCCACGGCGCGGACATACTGCCAGGGAGTAGCCGGGGCCAGTATTTCCACCCGGTCATCTTCAAAGATCTGTATATCTTCGATTTTAATCACGGCATCAAAGCCGGGCGGCAGGGCTTCGCCGGTATTGACACTATGGTAATCTTCTTCAGGGTTTAACAGAAGCGGGTTTTGGTCCGAAGCCGCAAAAGTGCTTTCCGCCCGCACGGCAATGCCGTCCATGGCCGCGGAATGGTAACCGGGCATGGAAAGCCCGGCAAATACCGGTTCGGCGGTAACCCGCCCCAGTGCGTTATAAACCGCCCCGGCTTCCGGGCGGCGGGGTATATTTGTTTCCGCCAGAAATTTTTCCAGGGCTTCTGTCCTTGGTACGTTGCTCAAATAAACTTTGCGCATCTTTAAACTCCCGTTGTTTATTTCCCGGTTGGTTTTTATATCTTAAGGACCGGCCGCCCTTTTAAAAAACCGGCTGCTGTGGGGCTGCGGCTGCCTCTCATTTTTTAAGAACACCTGTCTTTCCCTTAATCGCCTATTTTAGAAGGGTTCAATCCCAAATGCTTACTTCCACAATTTCTCCTGCAGCCAGACCTTCGCCTGCCGCAGGGATTACTATTAACCCGTCCGCCTCGGCCAGGGTGCGCAGCATCCCGGAGCGGCCGAAAACGGGAACCGCCTGCGGGCCGTCTTTGCCTTCTTCCAGCCTGACCCGCACATAATCGGTGCGCCCGGAGCGGGAGGGCACGTTTCGGGAAAGCACAGCTTTTACGGTGGGCTGAAACGGTTTCTTTGCCCGCCCGGCCAGGCGATCGATTACGGCTTTGCCGAAAATGGAGAAAATGTTTAACGCTGAGACGGGATGTCCGGGCAGGCCGAGCACTGGTTTGCCCGCGCAGTCGGCCAGCAGGGTGGGTTTTCCCGGCTGGATCGATACTCCTTCCACCAGCAGGCCCGGGCTGCCCAGCTCATTCATGGTCCGGGCGGTGAAGTCGCGACTGCCGACCGAACTGCCCCCGGAAAAAACCAAAAAGTCGACTTCTTCAAGCATGGCGCGGCTTTTCTCCAGAAAAACTTCGAAGCTGTCGGGCAGGATGCCCCCGTATCTTGCCGCAGCCCCGCACTGCTTGGCCAGGTAAAGCAGGGCCGGGGTGTTGCTGTCCCTGATCCGGCCCGGCTCGAGAGTTTCGCTGTGGTAGTCGACCAACTCGTCGCCGCTGGAGAAAAATCCGGCTACCGGACGGCGGTGCACGGCGATTTTAGTGATGCCGAGGGAGGCCAGCATGCCGATTTCCGGGGCGCGCAGGCGGTGGCCCTCGAGCAAGACAGGGTCTCCTTTTTGCAAATCTTCGCCGCGGTGGATCACGTTTTCTCCCGGAGCCACCTGCCGAAAGCTCTGCACGAGGGCGCCGGTTACTTCAGTATCTTCCACCATGATCACTGCGTCGGAACCTTCGGGCAGCATGCCCCCGGTATGGACGAGGCAGCACTGGCCGCTTTTAATCTTTGGGGCGCTTTCGCCCATCATCACCTCACCGATGCATTCCAGCAGGGCCGGCATTCCTTCTCCGGCGCCAAAGGTGTCCCGGGCGGCTGCGGCATAACCGTCAACCGTGGAGCGGTCAAAACCGGGGACATCTTCCGGGGCGAGTATTTTTTTGCTTAGACAGCGGCCGCCGGCATCTTCAATTGCCGGCTCTTCACTTTCCAGCGGAACGAAATGGTCCTCGATCAGCTTTAGCACATCTTCGGGGTCGGTCACCCGCATCAGCTTCATTAAAACACCTCGTGCTTTGCCAGGTTTCAACCGGCGCAGGGCCGGCAGAAATTGAATTAAGCTTAAGAAATAATTGCCGCAGAGCCCTTGTTTGCCCGAAAGCCTTAATCCTGTACTCACCCGCAGGCAAAGACGGCGGTGCGCTTCCGGTTTTCCCCTCGGGTCCCTTTCGGGGTTGGGCGGCAGCCTCCGGTTCCCGGCCCGGACCCGGGAATTATAAAAATTAAGCCGCGTTCCTGGAAACGGAAAACGCGGCCTTTCGCCATAGTCTCCTTTCCAAGCACGGGAGGCGGGGGGATTTCTCCCCCAACCCTGGCCTTTCACCGTAGCTTTTTAACAGCTGTAGGTAAACAGGCTCGGAGTCAGCTATGTTTTTCATATTTATTATACCATATTTGCCAAACGTTTGCCGGGAGAAGGGCTGTTACCGGCCGGCCCTACCTTCACATAATATTGGCCCGGTGCTTGAAAAGAAAGTTTTGCGGCAGAAGCCTTTGCCGCCGCGCCTTTTTAAGGGGCGCGACGAAAGGAGCAGCTCGGCCGGTTTCAGTACGGGAATAGCAAAAGGCCCAGCACTGCGCCGGCGACGATAAAATAGAGGGGGCTAATGCTTTTCAGCTGGCTGAAGATTAAAAGGGCGCCAAAGATCAGGGCGGAGGGCGGGTCAATAACAGCCGACTGCCCCAGGGAATATGAGGCCAGGAATATCAGGGCTACCAGGGCCGACCGCAGTCCGTTTAAAAAGCTTTCGGTTCTCGGATCTTGGATGGCCCGGATCAGCAGTTTTGAGAGCAATAGAAGCAGGACCAGGGAGGGAGTGATTACCCCGAGAGTGGCGGTCAGGGCACCGGCCACCCCGGCCAGGCGGTAGCCGATGAAGGTCGCGGCGTTGACCGATACCGGCCCCGGGGTCGCTTCCGCTATGGCGACCACATCCAAAAATTCCGAAGCGCTCATCCAACCCTGTATTACGATGATTTCCGCTTCCATCAGCGGGATCATGGCATAACCGCCGCCGATGGTGAAGAGGCCGATTTTTAGAAACGTCCAGTAGAGAGATAAAAGGATTGTGATCATTGGTTGTTCTTTCCTTTAAAGACAATAAGTCCGGCCAGGCCACCGATCACCAGGATCAGGATCGGGTGAATGTCTGTGACAATAGCCGCGAAAAGTAAAATCATGCAGAGGATAATCCCGTTCCAGCCCTGCAGGATCTGGCGTCCGATCTTAATGGCAGAAGCCAATATCAGGGCCACCACGGCCGGCCGCAGCCCGTAAAAAACCGCGTCGACATAAATGTTATCTTTAAACTGGGGATAAAAATATGCGGCAATGGCGATCAAGATCAGGACTGAAGGCAGGGTGGCCCCCAGGGCGGCCATCAGGCCTCCGACAGTCCCCCGCAGGCGGATGCCGATCTGGATGGAGCTGTTTAAGGCGATTTGTCCAGGCATGCTCTGGGTGATGATCAGAATATCGGAGAAGGTTTCCGGGTCGATCCAGCGTTTTTTTTCGACCACTTCCCGCTGGATGATAGGCAGCATGGCGTAACCGCCGCCAAAAGTAAAGGTGCCCACTTTTAAAAATGTAAGCAGTATGGTCCACAGCGTTATGTTTTTTGCCGCTTCGGTGTTTTGGAGGGGCAACTTTTAAATCCTCGCTTTTATGGTCTGGTAAGTGGAAACGGTGAACAGGTTGAATTGCCGGCGTTTTAGCCCACATCATTGCCCGCTATGCCATAGGGGAAGGTTCCATCGTTTTCACTTCGGCCTTCGCTGCGCTTCGGAGCGCTCGAACTGTCTCCACGGCGCCGCTAATTCCCGGATATTGTGTTGTAGTGCTAGGTTTTCCACTCTAAATTATTAAGGTCGTTTTCAGCCGGCTTGCTTTTGACTTCCAGTTCTTCAAATACGCGCATTACCGCCTGCAGGGAAACGATCAGGCTTTCTCTTTCTTCAGGGCCGAGGTACCGGGCCAGGTTGTTGAAGCGGAACGAACGTCTTTCAAAAACCAGGCGCGCCAGCTGCCTGCCGTAAGATGTCAGGGTTACGCGGACTACCCGGCGGTCTTTGTCGTCGCCCCGCCTTTTAACCAGGTTTAGGTTTACCAGGCGGTTTACCAGGCGGGTGGCCGCGCTTTCTGCCAGGTAGATCTCGGAACTTAGTTTGCCCATGGTCAGATCATCGTGGAAGTAGAGGACAAGCAGGGCGTTAATCTGTCCGGGAGTGATTCCCAGCCCCGTCAGTTCACGGTTTTCCTCGGCATTTAAGTAATGCATCAGTTTGGGGAAAATGACCTGAATGGCATCGGTAAATTTTTCTACATCCCTGTATTCGGTGCTCATCATCCTGCTCCTTTAGACTGGAGGCCTTTATTCAAAACGGTTTTTTCATATGAAGTCTCAGCCTTTTTTCGCCGCAGACTCAGCTTATTATCGCCGGCTTTGATTCGCTTACGGCTTCCCGTGTTGAACGTATTGTTGGCTATTGGGCGGGGCTGTTGCTTGCTGCTGCCGGTTATAATGATCAAATGTCGAACTGCCGGCCACCCCTAAACTTGTTATTAGGTTAGGCCATTTGCATAAATCTGTCAAGGCAAAATCCTGCTATGCCCCTGGAGGCAATTGTTTGCCGCCGCACTATTTGGTATACTTTAGATAGAAATAATGCTACCGGCCGGAGTTCTAGCGGCCCTTCCCACTTCCGCTAATAGCTCCGGGACAAAGGCGGGTGTTTTACTGATGCTTAAAATTATCGGCATGGCTCCGCATCCCCCGATTATTATACCCGAAATTGGCCGCGGCGAGCTTAGTAACGCCGGGAAAACCGTGGAGGGTATGAAAAAGCTGAGCCAAAAGATCAAGGAAACGGAGCCGGAACTGCTGGTGGTTATTTCACCGCACGGACAGATTATGAGAGGCGGACCGGCCGTATTGACCGGAGACCGGCTGGCGGGTGATTTTGGCCAGTTCGGGTTTTCTGAAGTAAAAATTGAAATGCACACCGATCAGCAGCTGGCCGAGCTGCTGGCCCGGGAAGCTGAAACTGAAACAGTCAACCCCGTTTTTCTCGACGAACGCGACCACCGCTTCAGCAGTGATAAAATTTTGGATCACGGGGCTATGGTACCGCTTTATTACCTGCAGGAAGCCGGCCTTAAAGTAACCGGCTTGCATATAACGATTAGCTTTGATCCGTACCGGGAGCTTTACCGGTTTGGGCAGGCCCTGCGGCGGGCGGTTGAAAAGCGGGGGGCTTCGACTGCCGTTTTGGCCAGCGGCGATCTATCGCACCGCCTGAAGCCGGGAGCACCGGCAGGGTTCAGCCCCCGGGGAGAAGAATTTGATCGGCTCCTGGTCGAACTTTTAAGAGACGGCCGAGTCGATGATATTTTTAATATCGACCAGGGTCTGGTCGAAGAGGCCGGTGAATGCGGTCTGCGTTCATTTATGATTGCCCTCGGTATGCTGGAAGGAGAAGTCTTCAAGCCGGAGATTATATCTTACGAGGGACCTTTCGGCGTGGGCTACATGGTTGGTGTCCTGTACCCGGAAGAAAGGGGTGAGCCCGCTTCCGGCAAGGATGAATCCGCCGGCGAAAATCCGGGGAAACCCTTGCCTGAAGACAGTATTAACCCCGCCGGCCTGGCCCGGAGGGTCCTAAAATATTACCTGGAGGAAGGCAAACTGCCTGCGGTACCCAGCCCGCTTCCGCCTGAGTATGAAACCAAAGCCGGGGTATTTGTGTCTTTAAAAGAGGAAGGAAAACTGCGCGGTTGTATCGGCACTGTAGAGCCGGTGCAGGATAACATTGCCGAAGAAATCGCGGCCAATGCTGTCAGCGCCGCTGTAAAAGATCCGCGCTTTCCACCGTTAAAGAGGGAAGAGCTGCCCGAGGTAAATATTTCTGTTGATATCCTGGGGCCGATGGAACCGATCTCCAGCGAAAAAGAACTCGATCCGAAAAAGTACGGGGTATTAATCCGCAGTGGGTCGTGCAGTGGACTGCTTTTACCCAAACTTGAAGGAGTAGATACTGTAGAAGAACAGATGGATATAGTCCGCCAAAAAGCCGGGGTAGGCCCCGGTGAACCGTTGGAGCTCTACCGCTTCAAGGTTACCCGCTACGAGGAAGAATAACGCCGGGCAAAAGGGAAAAAGCGCCCGTCTCGTGGTGGATCCACTATTACCGGCAGGGAGATTCTTAGCATTGCAGAAAGCCCGTTTTTACGAAAAAGAAGAAGGGAAAATCCGTTGTCTGCTTTGTCCGCGCGCCTGTTTGCTTGCCGAAGGCCGGACCGGTACCTGCGGGGTGCGCAGGGTGGAAGATGGCGATCTTTACACGACCAATTACGGAGTGCTGGCGGCGGCAAACCGGGATCCGATTGAGAAAAAGCCGCTTTACCACTTCTACCCGGGTCACCTGATATTATCAATCGGCACAGTGGGCTGCAACTTGCTTTGCCCGTTTTGCCAGAACTGGACCCTTTCCCGCGGCAGCCCGGATGATGTCGCCCGATTGGTGGCTCCGGAGGATATCCTGGCCATGCTTAAACGGGAAGGCGGGCCGCAGGAGGCCGTGGGGGTGGCTTATACCTACAACGAACCCCTGATCTGGTATGAATTCGTTTATGACACGGCCCGCCTGGTTCACGAGCACGGCTACCGGAACGTGCTGGTCACCAACGGTTTTATCAACCGGGAGCCCCTCTTGGAACTGCTGCCGTACATCGACGCCATGAACATCGACGTCAAAGCTTATACCGACAGTTTTTACCGGGAGCATTGCCGCGGCATGCTGGAACCGGTCATTGATACGGTGGAAACGGCGGCCGGTGCCTGCCATGTTGAAGTTACCTGCCTGCTGATTCCTGGCCTCAATGACGGGGCGGGTGAGCAGGAAGAGCTGGCTCGCTGGCTGGGAGGCATCAATCCGGACCTGGTTTTGCACTATTCCCGTTATTTTCCCCAGTACAAGTTCGACAAGCCGCCTACATCCCAGGAAGTATTAATTCGGGCCCGGGAGACAGCTCAAAAATACTTGCGCTATGTTTACCTGGGGAATATTGACCTGCCGGGCTCTTCCGATACCCACTGTCCTTACTGCGGAAACCATCTGGTTGAGCGCAGTGTATACCGGGCAAAAATAACCGGCCTCGAAGGCAACCACTGCAATAATTGCCGCAGCAAGATTGCGATTGTCCTGCCTGACAATTCAAAATGAAGCGGTGGTAATATATTTATATTGTTTTCCACAAATGCCGCCGGGCGGGCAGGAACAGGCCGAAAGGGCAACTTTTCTGTGCGGGTGCAGGTATTTGAAACAATTAAAGCGAATATTTTTCTTGAGCGGGAAAAAACAGGAAAATTCAGCCGGTCGATTGTAAAAATCTAAAGTAGAGGGATTAGCAAAAAGTGGCCATTCTAGAACGTATCGCTGCAGCAATACTTCAGCTGGACGTCGGTTGGCGTGATGTAGTTGACATCTTCATCATGGCATATATTTTTTATCGACTTATTCTGCTCATCCGCGGCACACGGGCCGAACAGCTGGTCAAGGGCCTGTTTGTTTTGCTCCTGGCGATGGTCGTCAGCGACCACATTGGTTTTGATACGCTTCACTGGACCCTGACTCAGACTATGACAATCGGCCTGATCGCCATTCCCATAGTATTTCAGCCAGAGCTGAGGAGGGCCCTGGAACAGCTTGGCCGGGGGAGGCTGTTCAAGCCCACCTACTGGAGCTGGAGCAGCCAGGATTTTGAAAATATGCTCGACGAACTGATCAAGGCCATTCCTGTTTTGGTCAAAAGGCGGATTGGCGCGCTTATAGTTCTCGAGCGCTCTACCGGTCTTAAAGAGTGGGTTGAAACCGGGATTCCTGTTGAAGGGATCGTCAGCGCCGAACTGCTGGTCAATATATTCTTTCCCCGCAGTCCCCTGCACGACGGGGCGGTTATCATCAGGGGAAACGAAGTCATCGCCGCCGGCTGTTACCTGCCGCTGACGGAAGATCCCAACCTGAGCAAAGAGCTTGGAACCAGGCACCGGGCCGGAATCGGTATCAGCGAGCATTCCGACGCGGTGGCGATTATAGTTTCGGAAGAAACGGGAATAATATCGGTTGCCCACGACGGTGTGCTGACCCGTTACCTTGACGAGAAAAAATTGCGGACAATACTTGCCGAACTGTGCTCCCCCGAGCGCAGTGAAGGTATAAATATCTGGTCATGGAGGAACAAGAAATAGCTATGGAAAAATTTTTTCGCAGTAAAAATTTCGCCCGTATCCTGGCCATATTCCTGGCCCTCATTCTCTGGCTTTTCGTTACGGGAGATAAAATAACCCAGACTACTCCCGCGCGTAAAGAATGGCGGGATGTGCCCCTGCGGGTGGAAAATTTAAATCCCGATTACGTGGTTACTGAAATACCGTCCTCCGTGGACATGACCCTGGAGGGGCTCCCCGAAGCTTTTGAGGATCTGGGGATGGATGAGATGGATGCCTTTGTCGATCTTTCCGGAAAAGAACCGGGCAGTCACCTGGTCCGGGTGCAGGGCCGCCCCCCGCGCGGCTTGAGCTTGGTTCAGCTGGAGCCGGAGCAGGTAAGAGTGACTATCGAAGCCTATCTTTCCCAGGATTTCCCGGTGGAGCTTGACCTGATCGGTGAGCCGGCCGAGAACTGGGAGCTGGTTGAATACACCCTGGACCCCGAGACCGTGCTGGTCGGCGGCCCGGAATCGGCATTTGAAAGGGTCAGTTCGGTGGAGGTAATCGTGGACAAGACTGGAATGCGCTTGGTAGAAAGATTGGAGGTTCAGCCGGAAGCACTTGATGAAGAAGGGATACCGGTAGATGACATAGTGATTGATCCTGCAGCTGTTGAGATGCGGCTGGAATTTGAACGCAGGGAAGTTGAAAATCAAGAAAACGATTAAGCCGGAAGTTTTTTAAGACAGCTGCAGCTAGGAAAAAGTTCTCTGCTAGGAGAGATGGGAGGTCAGTATTTGGGCAAATTATTTGGCACTGATGGTATCAGGGGAGTGGCCAACCGGGATTTAACCCCGGAGTTGGCTTACAAAATCGGCCGGATTACGGCATCGCTGCTGCGCGGCGGCCGCGGCGGCCCACTTTTTTTAATCGGACGTGACACCCGCCTTTCCGGGACCATGCTGGAAGGTTCCCTTACAGCGGGTATAAATTCGGCCGGCGGCGATGTCCGTCTCCTCGGTGTTCTTTCCACACCGGGTGTGGCCTACCTTACCAGGCAGTTAAAAGCAGCTGCCGGGGTGGCGATTTCCGCTTCACACAACCCCATCGAAGACAACGGGTTGAAAATAATTGACGAGCGGGGCTATAAACTGCCCGATGCCCTGGAAGACAAGATTGAAACGATTTACTATCAAGACGATGACGAACTGCCCCGTCCCCGGGGAACCGAGATCGGCCGGGCCTTTATCGACGGCGATGCTCTCGAGGCTTACCTTGTGCACCTCAAGCAAAACAGCCCCTCGCTGGAGGGTGTAAAAATGGTGGTCGACTGTGCGCACGGTGCCGCCTGCCGGGTGGCCGGTGAGCTTTTTAAACTGCTCGGGGCGGAAGTCATAATGCTCCATGAAGAACCCGATGGCAGCAGGATTAACGTTGACTGCGGGGCCACCGATACCGGCGATGTCCAAAATGAAGTTATAAAAAATAAAGCTTCCCTGGGGCTGGCTTTTGACGGCGATGCCGATCGCCTGATAGCCGTTGATGAAAAGGGTTCTGAAGTTGACGGCGATGCAATCATGGCCATCCTGGCCGTTCACATGGCCAAAAAGGACCGGCTTAATGAAAATGTCCTGGTAACAACCGTGATGAGCAACGGCGGTCTTGATATACTGGCCGAGAAACACGGCCTGAAAGTGATTCGCACCGCGGTGGGAGACCGCTATGTTCTTGAAAAAATGCTTGAAGGCGGCTACAACCTTGGAGGTGAACAGTCCGGGCATATCATCTTTTCCGATCTCGCCACTACCGGGGATGGAATGCTTACCGCCCTGCAGCTGCTCAAAGTTTTGCAGGAAGAACAACGTCCTCTTTCCGAACTGGCCGCCCCCCTCGAACGCCTGCCCCAGGTATTGGTCAGCCGGAAGGTGGCAAGAAAAGAGGGTTGGTCGGAGAACGAGGAAATAAAATCCGCCATTGATAAGGTTGAAAACGAACTGGGACGTTACGGCCGCGTTTTAGTGCGGCCTTCGGGAACAGAGGCAAAGTTCAGGGTTATGCTGGAAGCCCCCGAGGACAGGCAGAAGCTTGAGCAGTATGCCAACTCTCTGGCTGATTTAATTGTGCGGGAGCAGTCTTGAGGCGCCCGGGCTCAGTTGTAAGGAGCCGGGTGGGTAATAAGCGGTAAAATACGAGGGGGAGCTGTATGCCCCCTTTTTTTGATCGAGAGCCTGCTTCTGCCGCTATGGGAAGCACCACAGCAGGTATGAAAGCTGATTTCAAACAAATGGGGGTTGGACTATGTGTGGAATTATCGGTTATACGGGACACCGGGAAGCGGGAGCGCTCCTGATTGAGGGCTTAAAGAAACTGGAGTACCGCGGCTACGATTCGGCGGGGGTGGCATTGCAGGAAGAAGGCCGGTTATTTGTGACCAAGGCGGCCGGGTCTGTGGCAGACCTGGAAAAAAAGTTTGGCCATCGGCACAATGCGGTTTCTGTGGGCATCGGGCACACCCGCTGGGCCACACACGGCCGGCCGACCGATGAAAACGCCCACCCGCACGGCAGCTGCCGCGGTGATTTTGTGCTTGTCCATAACGGCATTATTGAAAATTTCCGCTCCCTGCGCAGCCGGCTGATTGATGAAAGAGGGCACCGCTTCAACTCCGATACTGATACCGAGGTGCTGGCGCACCTGGTTGAAGAATACTACGAAGGCGATCTGCTCAAGGCTGTGCGCCGGGCAGCGGCTGAAGTAGAGGGTTCATACGCCCTGGTGGCGCTTGCTTCAAATGAGCCGGCCCGCATCGTCTGTGCGCGTAAAGACAGCCCGCTGATTATCGGCTTCGGTGAAGGTGAAAATTTTGTCGCTTCCGATATTCCCGCTCTTTTAAACCACACCCGCACCGCCTGTGTCCTCGAGGACGGTGAATTTGCTTCCCTAACTCCGGACAAAGTGGAGATATTTGATGCGGAAGGCATTCCCTTGGAAAAAGAAACCTTGGAAATAACCTGGGACATCGAAGCGGCTGAAAAGGGCGGCTATGCCCACTTCATGCTTAAAGAAATCATGGAGCAGCCTGCTGCGGTGCGGGAAACCCTGCGCCAAAGGATTGATTTAAAAAATGGACGTGTTTCTCTGGAGGAGCTTGACCTGCCTCCCGACGAATTGTCCCGCCTGGACAAAATCCATATTGTCGCCTGCGGCACGGCCTACCATGCCGGTCTTCTCGGTAAGGCGGTAATCGAAAAACTGGCTGCTGTTCCCGTTGAAGTTGAGGTAGGGTCGGAATTCCGCTACCGGGAGCCCCTGCTGGGGAAAAACCAGCTTCTGATCATCATCAGCCAGTCCGGTGAAACCGCCGATACCCTGGCCGCCCTGCGCCTGGCCCAATCGAAAGGAGTTAAAGTGCTGGCCATTACGAACGTGGTCGGGAGCACGGTCTCACGCGAGGCCGACCGGGTACTTTTTACCTGGGCCGGCCCGGAAATAGCCGTAGCCTCCACCAAGGCCTATCTTACCCAGCTAATTGCCCTTTACCTGGTTGCCCTTCACCTGGGCGAGCTGCGCGGCACGCTTACTTCCGCCTCTGCTTCCGCACTGGTAAAAGGTTTGCATGAACTGCCCGCCCGGTTAAATGAAATCCTCACCGAGGAAAAAACCGCCAGGCTGCGTTCTTACTGCGAGCACCTGGCAGGGTGGGAGAGCGCTTTTTTTGTCGGCCGCAACCTTGACTACCCGGTAGCAAAAGAAGGGGCGCTCAAACTGAAAGAGATCTCGTACATTCATGCCGAGGCCTATGCGGCCGGAGAGCTCAAACACGGGCCCCTGGCCCTGGTTGTCGAGGGAGTGCCGGTTATTGCCCTGGCCACCCAGAGTGCGGTCCTCGATAAAACCTTAAGCAACATCCAGGAAGTTAAAGCCCGGGGCGGAGCCGTATTTGCCATTACCATGGAAGGTTATGAAGATGTAGCCCGGCAGGTGAGCGAGGTCTTTGCACTGCCCCCGGTCAATGAGATCTTTGCCCCGATTTTAAGCGTGGTGCCAACCCAGCTGATTGCCTACTATGCCGCCCTGAAACGCGGCGGTTCGGTCGACAAACCCCGCAACCTGGCCAAGAGTGTTACTGTCGAATAGATTTTATAAAGTCTTCGTTAAGCTCAATGCCCAGCCCGGGAGCTTCCGGTACCTTTACTGTGCCGTTTACCGCCCTGATCGGCTGTCCGGCCAAATATTTCCTGATTGGGGTGTCGGCCATGCAAAACTCAAGCAGTTCTATGCCGGGGGCGCTTGCTGTCAGCTGCAGGGTTGCCGCTACCAGGATGTCTGAAGACCAGCAGTGCGGAATGCACTGCCGGTGGTGGACGGAGCAGAGGTCGACTATTTTTTTTGCTTCACTTATTCCTCCGCAGCGGGCAATGTCAGGCTGTAAAATATCCAGGTGCCCGTGGATTATCAGGTCCCTGAAACCCCACCTGGTGGTTTCTTTTTCCCCTGAAGCGATGGGCATCTCCAGGGAGTCGCAGAGGACGGCGTAACCGCTGAGGTCGTCGCAGGACAGGGGCTCTTCCAGGAAATAAATACCGAGCGCCTGGCACCACCCGGCCATTTCCATGGCGGTGGAGAGGTCCAGGCCCATTCCTATATCCACCATGAGTTTAACTTCTTCGCCTGCCGCCGCTTTGGCTTTTTCAATAAGCGGTTTGCTGTCATGGATGTTATCGGTCAGGCTGCCCCAGCCCAGCTTAATTGCTTTAAAACCCTGTTCAACCAGCGCTTTAACGTAATTTTCCACTTCGGCGGAATCGTCCGGCAAAAGGATGCTGGCATAGGCAGCGACCTCTTTAAAGCCGGAACCGCCAAGCAGTTTGTAGATCGGCAGGCCCAAAGCTTTTCCCTTGATATCCCATAAAGCCATGTCCACACCACTCAGGGCATGAATGACAATCCCGCGGCGCCCGAAAGTTTGAGTCTGCCGGTACATTTTCTCCCAGAGATGCTCGGTTTCAAAGGGGTCTTCACCGACAACTATCTCTTTGAGGCCCGCAACGGCGGCATGTGAAAGAGGTGCGTTTATGACGGCCTGTGCCACCGTGGGGCAGGTATGCACTTCGCCGATCCCCGTGATGTTTTCATCCGTATGAACCTTCAGGATCAGGCAGTCCTGCGTGCCGTCCCCGATCGGTAAAACATCCTTCTGTCTTAAGACAATAGTTTCAATATCGGTTATTTTCATTTTTCACGGCCCCCTGCAGTTTATAGTCAGTGCTTTGCCGGCAAGCTCGTTCGGCATTGGTGTTTTTGCGCAAAGCTTTCTTTTGGAGTCGCCTGTTTTTCGGGAGGCATTTTCAGGCGGTCGGTATTACTTTTGACACCGGGACATTATTTCCTTTTTACAACCGGATCCCCACCGGCCCTGTTATAATACTACAGCGCAATATCCGGGAATTAGCGGTACCATGGGGAAGGTTCGAGCGTTCCTACAAATATGGGTTCTGACCTCTGACTTCTATTATGGATGACGATGGAACCGTCCCCTATGGCATAGCGGGTAATGATGTAGGCTAAAGTTGCGCTGCAGTGATAATGAGTTCCGGCGAAAGGTTTTTTAATGAAAAAGTTGAAATTAATGATGCCGGATACGTTGACAGGGTAGTTTAATCAACCAGACTACAACAGGCGGAGCCTGAAAAAATTGGGGTGACAATCATGACCGAAGAAAAGCGGACCGAAGCCAAAACAAATTTTATCTACACCAT
>PUNU01000156.1 GCA_003551865.1 Syntrophomonadaceae bacterium | reverse complement strand
TCATTCTGGGCGGCGGGCTGCTGGCGGTTATAACTACCCTTAATGCCGGGTTTATGTGGGGGACCAAGTCCCTGCTGGTAATGGCGGGCGACGGTGTATTTCCTTCTTCCCTGGCGAAGGTCAACCCTCGTTTTAGAACCCCGCACCGTTTCCTGATTTTCATCTATGCCGTTTCCATATCTTCCGTACTCATTTTTGGCGAAAGTTACCTGGAGGCATTTGCCGCTTTGGGTTCGATCGGCGGCATCATTATATTTGTTCCCATCCTCGGAGCCGCGATGCGCCTGCCGAAACGCGCTCCCCGGGCTTATGCCGCCGCCCACTTCAAGCTGAAAGGAACCTGGCTGCTCCTGGCGGTCTCGGTCGGAGCAGTTTTATCGGCAATTGTTATCGCCATGCTGCTGATTGACCTGTGGGCTATGCCCGATGGAGGTGTTTTCAGTTATCTTTTCCTGGTTTGGCTGGGATTGGGGCTGGTTTATTACGAGCTCCGCCGCCGTGCTCTGCTCGTTAAAGGGGTTGACCTGCAGGCCCTGGCCGGAATAAACGAAGAAGAGTTTTAAATTGGCGTGGCCTATTCCTGCTGTTTGCGATGCAGGGTTCATAAAAATATTATAACAACAGTTCTTGTTCTTCCCCGGGCAAAGAAGTAGAATTTAAAAAGCAGATAAATATATTCATCGATAAGAATCGGAGAAAGAGGTGTGCTTAATTGCGCCGCAGTTTTCAAAACAAAGTAGCTATTGTTACCGGGGCCAGTTCCGGGATCGGCCGTGCTGTCTGCTTCGAGCTGGCCGCGGCAAATATCCTTATCCCGGTTCTACCGGCTATTCGGCTTCCAAGTTTGCCGAAGGCGGTTTATCCAACGGCCTGCGGCTGGAGCTGAAACACGACTCCATCCATGTTACTGCAGTTTACCCTTCCCTCGTTAATACACCAATGGTTAAGGCGCACCTGAAAAGTGCCAAAGAAAGCTTTTACTATCGGCGCACAGTGAACTATTCGCCCGCTAAGGCGGCCGGGGCGATTGTTCGGGCGGTGAGTAAGAAGAAGCGCGAGCTAATTATCCCTCCGCCGACGGGTCTTTCGGTGCCCCTTTACGGGCTTTTTCCGGGGTTTGTAGGATTAGTTGTTGGAAAAATTTTCGGTGGGTGGCCGGCCTATGATGAGCCGGAATATTCTCAGCCGGCTTGCTCAAGGTGCGGCAGTGGTTTTGTCAGTACCAAGGGGGCGGCAAAAGAGGCAGATATGCTTTCTGTGGATAAGTAAGCTTATGATTGTTTAATTTATGCAGGAAATAGCTAAATCCTGTTGAATTTTTACAGCTTGAAGCAGATATCTGCAGCTGCCGAAAGGGTTTTGCTGCTGGAATAAAAGGAGCAAAAGCATGAAAACCAGTTCTCTCCATACTCATGATCTTCGCCCGCCGCTTAAGTGGGCCGGCGGAAAAAGGTGGCTGGTCCCTTATTTAAAGCCGCTTTGGGAACCATATAAGCAGTGCCGCCTGGTCGAGCCTTTATGCGGCGGCTTGGCGGTTACACTGGGGTTGAAGCCCCGGAGAGCCCTGCTTAACGATGTCAACGTCCACTTGATTAATTTTTTCCGCTGGTTACAAAAAGGACTCTATATTGAGATACCGCTGAAAAATGACAGGGAGCTCTATAACTGCTTTCGCGAGCGCTTTAACGAACTGATCAGGGAGGGAAGGGAAGAGAGCAAAGAAGCGGCGGAACTTTTTTATTACCTTAACCGTACGGGTTACAATGGGCTCTGCCGTTTTAATCGGAAAGGAGAGTTTAATGTTCCCTTCGGCCGCTATAAATCGATTCATTATATAAGGGACTACCGTGCTTACAGCGAAGTTTTTTTGCAGTGGGAGTTTGCCTGCACTGATTTTGAAGACCTGACGCTGAAAAAGGGGGATTTTATCTACGCCGATCCTCCGTATGATGTCGAATTTACCGGCTACTCAAAAAAAGGCTTTAATTGGGAAGATCAGCTCCGGTTGGCACGCCGGCTGGCCGAGCACCCCGGTCCCGTGGTCCTGTCAAACCAGGCTACCGAGAGGGTGATCGAAATGTATCAGGCTCTCGGTTTTAAGATTAAATACCTGGATGCCCCCCGTATGATCAGCTGCAGCGGCGACAGGACTCCGGCCAAAGAGGTGCTGGCTTTGAAAGGTTTGCCGTAAGAATTCATGCTAAAGGACGATGAAAGGCCGTACTAATGGGGTTTTGCTGTTAAGCAGGTGGCAGTTATGATAACAGCAGTGGGGTTTTTTGGGTGAATTTTTTCGGTTAGTGGATATAAATTCTTGAGAGAGGGTGTAGTGCCTTGTCCAACCATGTAAAACTTCTGTTTGTCTCAGGGTTGCTGGTTTCATTGATCTTGATCCTTATTCCCGGCGGGGCCGAAGCTGCCGAAGTTTCAACCGGGGGCGATATAACAATCGAAGAGGGAGAGATCATTGACGAAGATGTCTACTTTTTTGGCGATACGGTAACCGTCGGCGGTGTAATAAAAGGTGACGCAGTTATTTTTGCCCGTGAAGTTACTTTAAGCGGAACAGTTGAAGGCAGTTTCTTTGTTTTTGCCGAAACGGTAAAAATTAGCGGCGAAGTTAAAGGAACGGTCAGGGGAGCGGCAAACACGGTCCAATTACTGGGGACATCCGGCCGGGACCTGATGATGGCAGCCAATACAATCAGCGTCGAAGGCGATATTGGCGATGATTTTTTTGGTGCCGCCAACAGCGGCAGCCTCACCGGTTCGGTGGGCCGTGATGTTAAAGCTTCCATAAACCGCCTGGGAATAAACGGGACGGTGGGCGGCGATGTCACCGCTTATGTCGGTGAGCTTGTTTTTGGTCCCGAAGCGGTTATTGAAGGAGATGTCGCCTATACTTCGGAAAAAACGGCTGCTGTAGATGACCGGGCGGTAATACGTGGTGCGATGGAAAGAAAAGAACCACCGGCTTTGCGACATATTGATTCGCCGGTGCGGACGGCCTGGAGTGTTGTTCGTCCGGTTCTTTCGCTCCTGGTCGTTTCTCTGCTGGTAGCCCTGTTGTTTCCTGTGCTTACTGCCGGAACGGCTCAAACAATCAAGGAAAAACCGGGGCTTAGCGCCGCTTACGGTGCCCTGGTTATATTTGTGGTTCCCTTTGCCGCCCTGTTTTTGCTGTTTACATTGATCGGCATGCCGCTCGGTATTCTTTCAATGCTGCTTTATGCTGTCTTGATCTACCTCAGCCGGATTTTTGCCGGCTATTTCCTGGCTCAGGTTGCCTTCGCGCGCTTTGGCTGGCGGCTGCACCCGGCTTGGACGGCGTTAATCGGGGTGTTTGTCCTTGTCCTTTTGACCAGGCTGCCATTTGTTGGCTGGTTAATTCACTTGACTGCCGTGCTTTTTGCCGTGGGGGCGTTTCTCCTCTATTTGTTTGACAGAAAAGGGAAAAGAAAAGCCGTGGAGGCTCACGCGGAATGAGTTTTGGTGGAACACGTTTCCTAAAAAAGGGGCTTAAGATATGACCTGGCTGGATCATACTGCTGAAGTTGTAGAGAGAACACAGGGGCTTGCCGGCGAAATCCAGCTCCAGCGAAGGGGCAGTGAATACGAAATTATCTACAACGGGGTTTTTTTAATGGCCTCTTACAATGGAGCATCGGAAAAGGCGGCTGTTAAAAGCGCATTAGACATAACAAACGGCTGTAATGACAAACCCGCAAATGTGCTGATCGGCGGGTTGGGGATGGGATGCAGCCTCAAGGAAGCCCTGGATTGTAAGCGGGTGGACCGGATCAAAACAGTGGAAATCGAGCCGGCAATCATAGAATGGAACAGGAAATATTTCCGGAGTATAAACGGAAATGCCTTGGACGACCCCCGGGCCGAGGTAGTAAACTGTGATTTCCGCCGGGTGCTGGAAGAAGAGGCTGATCAAGCCCAGTTTAATTCTGCCCGGAGATACCGGGCAATTATAATCGATACTGACAACGGGAGTAGTTGGCTCAGTCTCCCGGGCAACGCGTTTTTCTACAGTGAGGAAGGTTTGCGGTTAATCGAACAGTGCCTTCATCCCGGAGGGGCGGTCTCTTTTTGGTGCTCCCGCAGAGAGATGGCTTTTGAAAAAAGGCTCAGCGGCAAATTTGGCGCGGTAAGTTACCATACAGTGCCGGAGAAAACGGGCCGGGCAGGTTGTTATTATCTGGCCGGCCACCTAAATCCAGGGATGCAAATTGAAAGGTTTTAGCGGCCGGGGGAAGTTTGGCCGGCGGTTATTTTTACTTTTCTCTAAAGCAAAAAAGATCTATAATTAATAGGGAAGAGGTTGCGAGATTGCGGGTTAAATAGGATAAGGCAGGCAGTTTCGCCTGTCTCCCGGTAACGGAAATATAAAAAGGATGGAGGTTTGGATAAAGATGTGCATGATCACCCTCTACAGGGGAAGCGTTAAGGAAGAAAACAAGTTGGCTGAAAGTGTTGCCAAGTATTCAATTGATCTGGATGCGAGAAAACTTACAGTTTATCCGATGCTTAAAGAACCGCAGGAGTTTGAAATAAAGAAAAATATTACCTGGGACGAAACCAACGATTCGATGATCATTGAATAGGATAAACGGCACTTTTTTTCTGATTTAACAGGCTGGGTTTATAATCAGTGCTTGTTTCCCGATAAATAAAACGGGGGGACAGTTTTTGCTGTCCCCCCGCCTGGTTTTGTTCGCCTGGATTGTTAAATATTTTTTTCGATTTCACTTTCTTCTTCAAGTTCTGCGAGATGGTCCATTATAATAGTTTGTTCTTTTTCCTGCCGCATTTGGGCAACCCTTTCTTCGCGCATCATCTCTGCTACCAGGGGTTCTGCTTCTTCAAACTGATCCGCTTCCAGGATTTCACCATACTGCGCCTCTATTTGCTCGAGGTACATTTCCGCCTGCTCGGCGGGAATCTCCGGATCATCTGCTTCAACAGCGGTTTTTATTTGTTCGTATTGCTCGCGGATTTGCCGGTAGTGCTCTTCGACCTCATCCGCACTCAGCTCTATCTCGTCTTCATCGATTTTTTGGTCGGGGTTTTCATCAAGGTATTTTTCCATGTATTGATTTAAGTAGTTTTGGACAACCATTTCCCGTTCCAGATCTTCAAGCAGTTCATCTTTGCTCATCCCGGCCGCTTCCAACTGCTCCTCCAGGATTTCTTCGCCGCCAAAATCCATTACAAATTGCTCGTAAGCCTCATCAAGCTCTTCTTCGCCGACCGTTATTCCTTCTTCTTCTGCCTTTTGTTCCAGCAGAATGGGGAATATAAAGTTGTTGTTCAGCACCTGGTGGATAAGCTCATCCATCATGCCCGCCATCTCGGGGCTGGCGAAATCAACACCCTGCATTTGGTACTGCATCATCTGCTGTTCCAGGACCATGAGAAACTCTTCCCTGGTTATTTCTTCACCGTTTACAGTGGCGACAACCTCTAGATCTTCCGGTATGATTTCTTCACCCGTTACTATTTCTTCTTCCGGTGCGATCTCTTCATCCGCGGGTGGTGCCACTTCAGGTTCGCGATCAAAAAGGACCAGGAAACCGGTTACGGCCAAGCCGGCCACCAGGATTATAGCCACCGCTATATAAATTGTTTTGCGCGATATAGTCAAGGTTTTATCGTTCTGCTTTTTTTCGTTACTCATAATAACCTCCCTTAGCCTGTAAGTTTGCAATTTTGCCTGGTGCAAAGTTGCATTGGTGCTCATAATAACAGATTTATATTTAACTAACAAGAGGCGCCGGAGGATTTTGGGTGTGGCTATTGCGACAACGTTGACAGCCCGGCTGATTTATTTTACGTTATAAGTACAGATGATTAAGTACAGGTGATATTGTTCGGCAAAGGAGGCTTGAGAGATGGCCAATCATATAAAAACCATGCTTTTAATGATCTTTCTAACCTTGATTTTACTGGTGGCAGGTGAACT
>PUNU01000185.1 GCA_003551865.1 Syntrophomonadaceae bacterium | reverse complement strand
AGCGGGCAGGAACGTGGTCAGCGCGGGTATAAAGGTCGCGAGCAGCAGCGTGATGATCATCGCCGGCCAGAACGCGATCATGGCGCGGGTGGTTTTCTCCACCGTGGTGTTGCCGACCGCACAGCCGACAAACAAGCCGGTGCCGACCGGCGGCGTCGTCAGCCCGATACCAAGGTTCAACAGCAGAACTATGCCGAAGGTTACCGGACTCATTCCCGCGGCAACCACCACCGGCAACAAGATCGGCGTGGCGATCACGATCAGCGGCGCCACGTCCATCAACATCCCCAGAAAGATCAGCAATACGTTTATCAACAAGAGAACGATGATGGGATTGTCGGTGATTGACAGCATTGCGCCCATCACGGCAGCCGGCACTTGAAGACGCGTCAGCAGCCAAGCGAACGCCGATGCTGAAGCAATCAGGAACAACACGGTGGATATCGTCTTGACCGACTCAATGAGAATCGGCCACAAGTCACGCAATTTAAGTTCGCGGTAGACAAACAGCCCGAGGAAGGCGGCGTATATCACCGCAATCGCGGAGGCCTCAGTAGCAGTGAAGACTCCGAACGCGATCCCGCCCACGATTATGAACGCTGCCAGCACCGCCAGCAATCCGTCAACCGCAATCCGCACGCACTCGCGCAGTGGGGGCCTCGTTTCGCGCGGGTATCCGCGTCTCACCGCGATGATATACGAAGTGATCATCAGCGAAACGCCGATTATGATCCCAGGAATATAGCCCGCCAGAAACAGCCGTCCGACCGATACTCCGCCGGCCGCCATAGCATAGATGATGATGTTGTGACTCGGCGGTATGATGATACCCTGGGTTGCCGAAGCTACCGTGAGCGCCGTTGAGAACTCGTTGTCGTACCCCTTCTGCCGCATCATCGGGATCATGATCGGGCCGGTAGAGGAGATATCGGCAATGGCGGATCCCGAAACGCCGCCGAACAGCATCGACTGGATACAGTTTACCATTGCCAGTCCACCGCGAAACTGCCCCACGATGATGTAGGCGAAGTCTACGATCCTGCGCGCCACTCCGCCCTTCGCCATAATGGAGCCGGCGAGAACAAATAGCGGAATCGCGATCAGCGGAAACGACTGCAGTCCGGTAGCGATGCGTTGTGCCACCACCACTGCGGGGAACCCCATATACCACGTGGTTACCAGCGAGGAGATCGCCAAACAGAATGCGATAGGTATACCTGCCAAGGCCGACAGCAGGAACAGACCGATGAGTACAACCGCCGGTGACATGCCGCTACCTCCTCTGGAAATCCGTGTCGGATTGGGATGTCCCAAAGTACCGCGTGAGCCGCAGTACACCTTTGGAAAAGGCGAACAAAACGATGAGTGAGGACGAAATGGGTACCACGAGGTAGGTCTGCCCCAGTGGCACACGCAGCGCCGACCAGGTACCGGTAATACGATTCACCAGCTTCAGACCGTCAATGAAAAGATAAATCCCGAACCCGCCGATGAGAAAGTCGCTGAACGCGCGCAGAATCACTTGAGCGGCCGACGGCAGACGATCAATGACCGCGTTTAGCCCGATGTGCGAGTCACTCCACAGCGTACAGGAAGCACCGAGGACGCCGATCCAGATCATCGTGATGATCGCGAGCTCTTGAGCCCAAAACTGACCGATGTTCAGCACATAGCGGGCAAACACCTGCCAACTCACAAACAGCGTGAGCGCCCCAACCAGCAAGGCGGTAGCAACCGCCACTCCTTTCGCCAGCGCGTCACAGACGCGCTCCAGACCCTTTAACGCTGCTCTCATCGGTCTCCCGTTAGACGTGTCTATTCACCGGAGCAAAACACATCGCCCGCAGCGTCTGCGGGCGATGCAACCAGCTTCACTATACGCTTCTACTTGTTGTGAATTTCCTCAATCAGTCCAGGTCCCACGATAGAGTCGTACTGATCATAGATCGGTTGGACGATCTCTTGAAACTGTCGGATGTCGTTCACCTCGTTGAACACCATTCCTCGATCGCTGAGCTGCTCCCTAGCCTCATCGATGTAGTCGTTCCAGAGGTTGGTGTGAAACGGCCTGGTGGCGTCCGCCGCCTCCATGACCGCCGACTGCAGATTCGACGGCAAGGCGTTAAATGTGTCGGCATCCATGATCAAGATGTCCGGAATTGATACGTGGCGGGTGTAGGAATAGTAGGGTGCAACCTCCTGCAAGTCGAACGCCAGAACGGTCGGCTCATTGTTCTCCCAACCGTCGATAACCCCCTGCTGCAGCCCAACGTAGACTTCCTGTTGCCCCATCGGAACTGCGGTTGCGCCCAGCGCATTGATAGTGTCGATCAGCGGTTCGCTGGGCATTACGCGGATTCTCTTGCCTTCCATGTCCGCCGGTTCATACACCGGCCCGTAGGCGGTGGTGACGCTTCTGAAGCCGGAATCCATGAAGGTCAGTCCTTTGAATCCCTCCGTTTCTAGGTCCGCCATCAACCTCTCACCGATTTCGCCCTGTAGCACAGCGTGCTGGTGTGCCTGGTCACGGAAAATGAACGGAAGGCTCACCACCTGCAGACTGTCGACAAACTGGCCCAGCGGCGCGGACGAAACCTTGGTGACGTCAATGGTTCCAAGCTGCATTCCTTCGATGTAATCCTGTTCATCACCGAGCTGTCCACCGCCGTAGACAGTGATGTCGATCTGCCCATCGCTGAGCTCACGAGCCTGGTCGGCAAAATAGAGTAGTGAGGCGTGGACCGGATGGGTTTCCGGAAGCGTTGACGCGAGCGACCATTCGTACACCTCTTGGACGTCCGCCTCCTCTTGACTCCCCCCGCCGAAGACGGCGACTGATGTCACGAATACCCCGATTAACACGAGAATAGTAATTTTTCTCATAACAGTCTCCTTTTCCTTAATGTCTAACCCGAACACGTCGGGCATTGGTTCAGTCCTGCGGTAACCGCTCCGTCGCCGGCATTACGCCAGCGTCTCCACCGGTACGGCGTCCATGTCCGTAAACTCCTGATTCTCTCCGGCCATCGCCCAGACGAACGAGTACGAAGCGGTGGCCGCACCGGAGTGTATCGACCAAGGCGGCGAAATGACTGCCTGCTCGTTTCGCACAACGAGATGGCGCGTGTTCGTGGGGCGACCCATCAGGTGGAAGGCTACCGCGTCCGCGGCAAGGTCGAAGTACAGGTATGCTTCCATACGTCTCAGGTGGGTGTGACACGGCATGGTGTTCCACACGCTACCCTCGTGGACCCGGGTGAACCCCATCACCAGCTGACAGCTTGCCGCCCCCCCTGGGAAGATGTACTTGCGCAGCGTTCGACGATTCGCCGCTTCCTGGGACCCAAGCTCAACTGCTTCGGCATCACGCTGCGTCACCGCCGTTGTAGGATACTCGCGATGCGCGGGTGTGCTTACTAGGTAGAGACGCGCCGGCCGCTCGGTGTCTTTTGATGCCAGGATTACCGGTTCAGTGGTGCGCCCCACGTAGAGCGCATCCAGCGGACCCAACTGATACCGTTCCGTTCCCACCGCTATCTCGGCCTCTCCGCCGAGATTGAACACGCCCACCTCCCGTCGCTCCAGCAGGTTGGGACCGCCAATCACCGATGAATCGGCCTCGAGCCTCACCTCAGTGTAAGGCACACACCCGCCGAGCAGTGCTCGATCGTCCTGCGCGTAGACCCAGCGGACCAGGTCGTCGGCAAACAGGTCCTCCAAGAGAAACTGAGCTCGAAGCGCTTCCGTGTTCATCTGTTCTGCGTTCTGCGGTGCTATCGAGTAGCGAATGTCCATTTTTGTCCTCCAACCGTGTTTCATTCTAGACAACATTCCGCTCAAAGAGCTTGATACGACCGTGCGGGTAGCCGAACCGCCCGTCAGCGGGCCAGCCAGCCTCCGTCTACCGCAACTGTGTATCCGTTTACGTAATCACTGGCCGACGACGCCAGAAACACCGCAGGCCCAGCAAGGTCCTCCGGCAAACCCCAACGCCCGGCGGGAATGCGGCCCAGAATCTCTGCTGAACGCACGGGATCGTCACGGAGCGGTTTAGTGTTGTTGGTTGCCATGTAACCGGGCGCGATTGCGTTGACATTGATTCCGTGTCCGGCCCATTCGCATGCCAGCAACCGGGTAAGCCCCATCACACCGCTCTTGCTGGCGGTGTAGGAAGGTACGCGAACCCCGCCCTGATACGCCAGGAGCGAGGCGACGTTGATGATCTTGCCCGGACTGCCCTGCTTCAGAAACTGCCGGGCCGCCGCCTGCGAGAAGAAGAAAACCGTCTTCAGGTTGATGTTGAGCACGTCGTCCCAGTCCTGTTCGCCGAACTCGATGGAGTCTTCCCGCCGGATAATGCCGGCGTTATTGACGAGGATGTCCAGCCGACCGAACTCCTGTTCGACTTTGCTGACGATCTCTTCGAGAGGAGCAATCGTGGAGAGGTCAGCTTCTATCGGCAGGAACCGCCGGCCAAGATCTCGTACCACTGTCTCGGTCTCGGACAACGAGATACAGTCGACGGCTGCGATAGCGGACCCGGCGCCTGCCAGTGCTGCCGCCATTCCTTGCCCAAGGCCGGTACCGGCACCGGTCACGATTGCCACCTTCCCCTGCAACGAAAACATCTCCAGATTCACTCCGGCGCCTCCTTTCCCTACCGCCCGTTTGCCCGTTCGCTATTGCGGATGGCGGCGCGGTGGCTCTCTCGATCCGCCGCACCGTATACACAAGGCAAGGTACTACAAAGAACAGAATGTGTTTTGCATTACAAAACACCGTTTCATTATTGGGCAAAACCGAGAAGCTGTCAACAAAAAAACGTCAACCGTGAGTTGAGAAAATAACGGGGATGCTGCGCGCCCGCGATGCAAGCGCTCAGGACACGCCTTGGATGTCGAGAGGAACACTGAACGAGTCTGCCGGCCCCGTCGGCGTCTTGGAGAGATAGCCGATGCGGTGCGATATCTTCTGTGCCGCGTGAACTACGTACGGCGCGACGCTTTCAACCGGCGGGTCTTCCTGGGCACGATTCCAAGACATACTTATTGCGGCGATAATGCTGCCGCGGTAATCGCGGATAGGAGCCCCGACGCAGCGGATGCCTACGTCGTCTTCTTCGTCATCCACTGCCCATCCCTGTTCGCGAAGCTGTTGCATGTGCTGCCTAAAGCGGTCAAGGTCTACGATGGTGTTGGGCGTCGACTTATGAAACACGATATCAGCGAGCAGCTCGTCGATTTGGTCGTCGCTGTGGTCGAGCAACAGAGCCTTTCCCAAAGAGGTGCAGTAGATGGGCTTGCGCCTGCCGATAATAGAGTACTTGCGGAGCGAGTTAAACTGCTCGGATTTGTCTATGTAGACGACTTCCGCCCCATGCCGAACTGCCATGAAAACGGTGCGGTTGACGAGCTGCGAAAGCGCTTTTAGGTAAGGCTCGGCCTCAGTCTTAATCTCCACATCGTTGAGGTAGACGCTCGTGAGCTCTACGAACTGGGGCCCAAGCCGATAACACCCCGTAGAGTCATTTTTCTCGATATAGCCCCGGTCACGAAGCACGGTTATAAGCCGATGAACGGTACTCTTGTGAAGGCCAAGCTGCCTGCCGATCTCAGTAAGTGCTACACCGTCGCGTTCCGTGGACAACAACTCGATGATGTCGAATACGCGTTCAATCGATTGAACCGACATGTGCGGCTACACTCCTGCTCTGCAACTTTGCGCTGCACCTTCGCCGTGCGCTGCGGCAAGTATACCACATGCACATCGTTACAGCTACGTGCGGTGGAATCGTCGCATAGAGACAAGACAACGTACTCTGGCTGCATCTTGGGGTGGGCAGGCCGGACACGCACGTAAAGCACGCCTCCCACACACAAGCGCACGGGGTAGATTGCAGTTCCGGTTCGTCTACACTACCCTCACAGGCAGTATGGCTGTTGAGATTATCGTTGTGGTTATTGGAGTTGCCGCGGTGGTGGTGGGCGTTGTGGGGTGCGTGCTCCCGATTGT
>PUNU01000162.1 GCA_003551865.1 Syntrophomonadaceae bacterium | reverse complement strand
GCACCTCGGGCCCGCGGGACGGTGAAGAAGAGGAACCCATGCCTAAAGAACCTGAAGAAGATGCCGATGAACCGGCCGACGATCCTGGAGAAACCGCCGCCCCGGCCCCTGAAGCCCCGGCCCCTGAACCTTCACCGGAGCCCGAACCGGAGACAGCTCCGGAACCTGACAGGGATGAATTAACCGCTGCAGAAAAAAGGGAAATAGAACAGGCCAAGAGGGCACTGAGTAATATTGAGAAAAAATTTCCGGACGCTGAGCGGGATGAACAAGCAGAGCTGACGAAAACTTATAACCAGATCATCCGGGCCCTTAGCGAAAAATACGGTGTCTCCTATGAAAACAAGCTAAGCGGCGGAGGCGTCTCCGACTGGTGGACCCCTAGCAGCGGATCCGACTCTCCGTTTTTCGAATTTTAAGCATAAGGCCACCTGAAAAAGCGAAGCTAAAACAAAAAGCCCTGCCGAACTATCAACGTCAGGGCTTTTTGGTGCAATTGCTAGATTCTTGCAGTTATATTTACTTTACAGCATACCTTTTAACCCGCTACTTTTGTCTCTTACTGTGCCATGTCAAAAGCACTCCAGATCCTGTCAGCATCAAGCCGAGGACAAGGGGAGTTGCAAAACCTCCGGTCGGCGGCAACGGTATTTCATCATCGACAAATAGGTCCAGTTTGTCTTCAATCATTCTCAGCAAAGCACCCTTGACACACATATCTACCCTTGTTGCCCCTGCTTCATAGGCAGCATCGACCAAACGGCGGGCTTCTTCAACCTGAGGCCTGTGTTCCGCAGTTATGTCTGGGAAATCGGGAAGCGCGTTTATAGCCTCGTGGGCTCTTTCTATAGCAGCTTCTTTCTCAGCATCTTCGCTGGCATAAACCGGTTGGGCGCTTAGTGCTACCAGGGATACGCAGATTGCCATAATAAAAACAAATTGCATACCATACCTGACTATCCTTCTCATAACGCATTCACTCCTTGTAGTAGTTTTAAATCCTAACAGGTAATTGATTCTTTTTTATTACCAGTGTAACTTAATTTTAATTCTCCTTATTATATTTCTTACGTGTAATTCTGATCGCTCATCGTTTATTTTAATAATATATTACGAAATCCCCACTAATCTATTAGCAAACTGCCCATTTATATGTGATCAGGTGCTTATATTCAAAATTGAAGCAAGGAGTGACAGCCAGGTTAGCGGCCCTTCCACAGCAACCCGCCCCGGCGACAGGCCACACAGGACCAGGGTTTTTGCACAAAATACATCGAGACGATCCCGGAAGGGGAAGACTTTCCCACCGGATCAAGCTTTAAAAAAGCCGGGCGGCAGGGACTGCCGGGATAATCTTGCTGCCGGAACTTCCGGGTGTCGACCCGGCCCCCATAGAAATGCTCCCCCCGGCATCCGGTTTTTTTGCAAACCTGGCTGCGCAGAGGGGAGCATATATTATCTTAAGGTTATGGGTACGCGGTGCTACTTGCCCAGCAAAACCAAAACACCGGCTGCGAGGGCCAGCAGGGCCATTATGGTCCCTCCCTCAGGGATGGCAATATTAACCAGCTGCAAAAGACCGTTCAGTATCAGCCAGATGCCCAGCAGCAGCATCCCCAGGCTTTTTGTAATTCCTGTTCTTCTAGCCATCATCTTTACCTCCCTTTTCAATCATCTCCGTGTATGCTCATCGCCTGAATAAACCTACTACAAATAATACAATAACCGCGCCTCCGGTTGCCACCAGAACAGAAGTGAGGTTAATGCCGGTGACATCATAAGGCAAACCTAAAAGCGAGGTGGAAAGCCATCCGCCCACCAGGGCGCCGACAATTCCAAGCAGGATGCTGCCGATCAGTCCAAACCCGCCGCCCCCCATAATCAGGTTTGCGAGCAGGCCGGCAATTGCACCGACAATAACCCAGGACAGGATGCCCAACACTTTCACCTCCCGGGTAATTTATTAAGGGTTTTTCTCCTTATTTTCATCATATCAAGGCACCACTGGATCTGTCAAAATTGCGCCTACACAGTGAACGCTATGAATATGAGTGCCCCCAACTCGGCGGGCAAATACCCACCTGATCATAAACTGCCGGAATCAGGCGAAACTGACACCCGGCCCCTTTCGCACTACCAAAAAGGCTGCCCCTTTCGGGGCAGCCTTCCGGCTTTAGATAGTAAATTTAACTATCAGGGCCGGATCGAGGACCCTGAAAGTGAACGATTCGGCGATATAAAGCCTGACATTCTTACTGTCATGATCCTGATAACCGATCGAAAAATCGATGCCCAGGTTTAATTCCAGGTCTTCGTGGTCGTAGGGGAGCAGTAATGCGCCTTCCAGGGCGGAGGAGAATAGGATATCGCCTTCAATTAACTCCTTGATCTGCTTGTAGAGCGGGTACGCCCCGGCTTCATGGTTGATCTGGTGCCAAACTTTTTCCCCGGCAACCAGGGTAAGTGGCGGGTTGGCAAAGTTATTTTGAAGGGTGAGAACACCGTCTGTAACAGCATCCATTATTGAAGAACCGTCTTTTCCAAATTCCAGGGTCTTCTCGGCCGCCTGAACGAGGCCTTCAATACCGCCTTTTTCATAACCATTAAAAATAGCGTTCTCTTCAAACAGGGCCGCTTTCCGGGCCGCTTCCTCCAGCGGTTCCAGGTCTACGTCCCGGGCCCCCCTGGTTAAATTGTCCATTTCCCAGCGGTTCAGGGTAAAGCTCGTCCTGGTTTCAACCAAAGGTTTGACCTTGAACAACCCGGTGCAAACCTCCTCCGAGTCTTCCTCAAGAATTGTCAAACGTCCTTCGGGTATTACAGTATGGTTCAACCCCTTGGGGCCGTCTACATGTACCACTTTACGAGCGGTAAGAATGCTTTTCAAAACCTCCACTGCTCTTTCATCTATTCCATCCCAGGCTTCTTCCGTTAAAGGCGCCACCCGGCGTTTCAGAAAATCCATAGTAATCCCTCCTGTTATTTTTTCATACTGCCCAGGTTCAGGCTGCCCGGTATATATGGATTGTTTACTTGGTGCTCATTGCCTTCTTCCTGGTGGCCGATGGGACCTTCAGTAAACAGGTTTTCTCGCAGTTCTTCGTCCCAGCCGGGCATATTTCTTCTAAGCCATTCCAAAACCATGCAGACATGCTCAATCTCTTCGTCGCGGTTATGTTTCAGGATTTCTTTCAGAGCGTCATCATCAGAAGTATCTATCCTCTGATGATACCAGATCACCGCTTCCACTTCTTCCCTGAGGCTGTGGAGAGCGCGGACGAAGTTTTTCGCTTCAGTGCTAAGCTGCTCTGTTGGTTCTATATAGTTGGACACTTGGCTACCTCCTTATTTAAGTGATTTATACTCTTATAACAAGCATATAACAGCATCTTATTCCGGTCAAGGCAGAAACCAGAAAATAGGATCTATTCCATCGATGGGTAAGGGACAGGGTGCTAAAACTCCTGACCCCGATAGCGAAGAAAACCGGGCTTAATCCCGGGGTGGATACGCTGCAGTATTTTTTTGCCCAGCCCTTATGTTAAAATATTAATAAAGTCAATAAGATTTAAGCAATGTCGGTTAAATGCCCTGAAGGTGAAAAACTCAGCCTTGTTGGGAGCCGGACTGACGGGCAGCGCTATTACCAGGGTGGCTATGGCCACTGGATATCGCTAAAAGGTTCACAATACTTAACCGAGCTTTGCGAAAGGGAGGAGAACCCTTATGCATCACGACACTGAAGTGGTTATTGTTGCCGCGGCCCGGACGCCTTTCGGGCGCTTCGGGGGGACTTTAAAAGATACCGCCAGCCTGGAGCTGGGGGTAAAGGCCATCGTAGAGGTCCTGGAGAGAGTGGACCGGGGGACGGAAATAGTGGACGAGCTCTACTACGGAACATGCGTGCTGCCGGAGAACGCCCTGGAAACCAACGTTCTGGGGCGGCAGGCATTGTTGAAGGCGGGCTTGCCCCCCGGGGTGGTTTCCCTGACCTTGGACCGGGCCTGCTGCTCTTCCATGACCGCCATGCACCTGGGATACCGCTCCATCAAGAGCGGTGAGGCGAAGGTGGTAGTGGCGGTGGGGGCCGAAAACATGAGCCGCACCCCCTACCTGGCCCCGGAAGTGCGCTGGGGTCAGCGCCTGGGGCCGGCCCGGTTGATTGACCCCCTTTACGCCCTGGGATACGCCGACTGGAACCCCGTCTCCGTCGATGCCGGCGAAGTCGCTTTGCAGTACGGGGTGAGCCGTGAGGAGCAGGACAGCTGGGCCCTGCGCAGCCAGCAGCGTTATGCCCGGGCCCTAAAGGAGGGGAAATTTGCCGAAGAGATCTTTCCCGTGGAGATTCCCGGTAAGAAGGGGGCGGTTATCGTGGAACAGGATGAGCAGCCGCGCCCCGATACGACCCTGGAACAGCTGGCCAAGCTCCCTACCGTCTACGGGAGCCCTACCGTCACTCCGGGAAATGCCCCAGGGATGAACACGGGGGCGGCGGCGCTGGTCTTGATGTCCCGTCGCCGGGCGGAAGAGCTGGAGGTGGAGCCCCTGGCAACCCTGCGCAGCACGGGGAGCGTGGCCTTAGAGCCTCACCTTATTGCCGTTTCTCCGGCCCCCGCTATTGAAAAAGCCCTGGAGCGGGCCGGCGGCCTCTCCCTGGAACAGGTAGACCTGGTGGAGATAAACGAGGCCTTTGCCGCCATGCCCCTGGTTAGCAGCAAGATTTTAGCGGGGGAAGATAACGGCAGGCTGGAGAGCTTGCGGGAAAAGATTAACGTCAACGGCGGAGCCATTGCCATCGGGCACCCGGTGGGGGCCAGCGGGGCCCGCATCACCATGACCCTTCTGTATGAGCTGCGCCGCCGGGGAGGCGGACGCGGGGTGGCCGCCATTTGCGGCGGTTTGGCCCAGGGGGATTCGGTGCTCCTGGAGGTATAAAAATATTCAAAGGGAGGCGCTGCTATTGGAAAAAGTCCTGGTGGAAAAAAGAGACAAGGTGGCCACGGTAATCATTAACCGACCCCGGGTTAAAAACGCGGTGGATCGGGAGACTGCGGACCTGCTGGCCGCCGCCTTCCGCGACTTTGACCGCGACCCCGATCTGCATGCGGCCGTGCTGTGGGGCAGCGGGGGAACTTTCTGTGCCGGGGCCGATTTAAAGGGGGTTGCCGGTCTCTCCCGGGATGAAGCCAACCGTCTAAACCGCAATATGGAAGATGACGCCCCCATGGGGCCCACCAGGCTGCAGCTTTCCAAGCCGGTCATCGCCGCGGTATCGGGTTATGCCGTAGCCGGCGGCCTGGAGCTGGCCTGCTGGTGCGATCTGCGGGTGGTGGAAGAAGACGCCGTCTTCGGCGTCTTCTGCCGGCGCTTCGGGGTTCCCCTGGTGGACGGGGGCACCCAGCGCTTGCCCCGCCTGATCGGAATGAGCCGGGCTATGGACCTGATTCTCACCGGGAGAGCGGTGGGGGCGGAGGAGGCCCGGGAGATGGGGCTGGCCAACCGGGTGGTAAAGACAGGCTCTTCCCGGCGGGAAGCGGAAAATCTGGCGCTACAGCTCTCCCGGTTTCCGCAGCAGTGCCTGCGGAACGACCGCCGGGCGGCATACGAGGGTTCTAACCGGGATCTTTACCAGGGCATGAAACAGGAGTTTGCCCTGGGGCTAAAAGTAATTGAAAGCGGTGAGGCCGAGGCGGGCGCCTCCCGGTTTAGCAAGGGAGACAGAGGCCATGGCAAATTTTAGCGAAAGGCAAACGTTTTTGGTCCCATTTAAAGCAGTTCCATGAGGCCAGCTCTTGAAATATTATTGCAATGCTATAGATGAACATAGAAAAGAAATGCACTTAAAGTTGTCAGAAGCTTATAAGAAAGGGGTTTTAGCTTCTTTTTGTTGTTCCAGGAAGCTCAAAACCCCTTTGTTTACTGGTGCGCCCGGCAGGATTTGAACCTGCGACCTCCTGATTCGTAGTCAGTTACTCTATCCGGACTGAGCTACGGGCGCATATGGCGGAGAGAGAGGGATTCGAACCCTCGAAGCGG
>PUNU01000037.1 GCA_003551865.1 Syntrophomonadaceae bacterium | reverse complement strand
TAAAAGAAAAAACACCAGGAAGCTGAGCCATACAGCGGTATTCCTTGTTCTGCTGGGGTGTGTTTGGTTATACCACATAAAAAATTCAGCTCCACTTTTATTCCCGGTAAAAAATTTTCTAAATAACTCATTTCATTCTTTCATGGACAACAGCTAACTGTCAATTCTTCAATTAACCTAAAGTATTATTTACAACATTATTTGTGTTGGAGTATCTTTAAGCATTCTACCCGCGTGGCAGCAGGACTTAATCATTAGCCGTAGAAGTAAAAATTTTAAGTAATTTTATTAGCAGGAGGCCATTCAATGGAGCGTTCTGTGCAGCGCAATATTAGGAATTTAGCGGCGCCAAGGCAACGGTAGACTAAAAAATATAGACCGGGTGGAAGGGTAAGTTTCGATGGATTATAAAAGTTTATGCATCAATTGTTTTGCTGAAAAAGGGGCAAAAAACCTATGCCCTGTATGCGGCTATGCCGAAACCGGTGCCGATCAGACTGAAGCGACCATCTACCTGCCCCCGCGCACCATCCTGGCCGGTAAATATCTAACCGGCAAAGTGCTCGGCCAGGGCGGTTTTGGCATTACCTACTTAGGCTGGGATTTAAACCTGGGAGTAAAACTGGCCATTAAGGAATTCTTTCCCCAGGGTTTGGTCTCGCGCCTGCCCGGTCAAAGCAGGGTAGTATCCCTTGCCGGCACCGAGGCCCAGCAGTTCGATTACTGGCTTGAGCGTTTCTTAAAGGAAGCCCGCACCCTGGCCCGGTTCGAACACCACCCCAATATTGTCTCGGTGCGTGATTTTTTCAAGGAACATAACACTGCCTACATGGTTATGAGCTATGTCGAGGGCCTGACCCTGGAGCAGTACCTGGTCCGTGAAGGGGGCAGGTTGTCCTTTGAACGGGCCGGCGCGATTATGATGCCGGTGCTCGACGCCCTGCGCGAAATACACGAAGTTGGTTTCATGCACCGCGACATTAGCCCCGACAATATATTTATCGACAAGAGGGGCCGGGTCGTCTTAATCGACTTCGGCGCCGCCCGCCAGGAGCTGCGTGAAAAGAGCAAGAGCTTATCAGTCATCTTAAAAGCCGGCTACGCTCCCGAGGAGCAGTACCGCTCGAAAGGCAAACAGGGTCCCTGGACCGATATCTATGCTGCAGGGGCCACCCTTTACCGTTGTCTTACCGGGCAGGTCCCCCCTGAGGCTATGGACCGCCTGGCCGAAGACGAACTTATTCCACCCTCTAAGCTGGGGATTGAGATTGAGCCGCAAAGGGAAGCGGCCCTGCTTAAGGCCTTGGCGATAAGGGCTAAAGACCGTTACCAGGCGGTGGATGATTTTCAGGCTGAGCTGGTCGCCGCGAGCGATAAAGACCGGCCTGGGGAAAGCTATGACGGGGTAAGAACAAAGAAGACCGGTGAACCGGTCAAAGAAAATATTGAGGACAGCGAAGAAAGTATAAAAGAGAAAGTGAAAGAAGGTTTTCAGACAGAAGCGGTAAAGGCGACGGGAAAGAAAGCTGAACCGGCCGCAGAGCCGGCAGGCCGGGTCCCGCAGGAGGCGCCTGCTTATTCGGTCAGCAAGAGGACTGTTAAAACCGCCGCGCTTGTTCTTCTCTGCGGCTTGTTTATCTTTGGTGCTGTTGGCCTGTTTGGCGGCGTAGATGATGCTGCGGATCCTGCTTTAGCTGATCCTGTTGACTTAAACGATGAAGATGGGGTGCATGAGGCAGAACAAACCTTTGACCCGGCTATTATTGCAGGCCTCGATGCGGACTACTACATTGACTACGAAAATGGCACTATTCCCTTAGGCGACCTGCCCATCGGGGCAAGGGTGGTAGACCCCTCCTGGGAATGGGAGTTCCGCACCGGTAATGACTATACCCTTGAGGCAGGTGATGAAACAAAACCGGTGATCTGGATCATCGTGGCCAAGGACCACTATGACGGGTTGGAGCCGCATGTCACTCTACTCTCTGAAGAGCTGATCGGCAGGCATGTCTTCGATAACAGCAGTCATGTAGATGATCGGGGCTATAACCACTGGGGTGAGAGTGGCAATCATTCAAGCGCCGATCGTGGCCTACGCCCCTGGCTCAATTCCACCGGTATTCACTCGGGGGAAGGGTTCTACCGGGTTTTTTCAGAAGGTTTTAAGCAGGCTGTGCTTACAACCACCTTGCCAAACAAGGAATGGCAAAACGGCAGTGCCTACAGCACCCAGGACAAGGTTTTTCTCCCCTCCACAACGAAGTTGGGGGATACTGAGCATCGCCGGACCTACCAGATCGGCACAGCTTACCCCTACTTTCAGGGGGCCGATTCTGCTAAAAGGGTGGCCCTGCTTGGCGGAGAGGCCTGGTTGTACTGGACGCGTTCTCCCGCTTCGAGCGGCGGTGGCAGCGTGCGCTGTGTCCGCGGCGCCGGCGAGTGCTACGGCTACGGTGCCAGCTACGGCCATTATGGTGTCCGTCCCGCTTTGAATCTGAAATCTGAAACTTTGGTATCTGAAATCAGGAATTAAGGCTTGTTTTTTTACTAATCCTGCAAAAGATATTTATTTGGGGTACAATTCTAAAACCACTGCGGTTTTTTCACTGGAACAGGTTAGTCATCGCAGTAAAAATGTTCTTTGATCATCTGTGCGTAAGCAAGGATATCAACCAGGTGCTTTTGCAAAATACTGTAAACAATCTCCGGCTCGATTTTGGTATAGTCGTGAACCAGCACATTGCGAAACTGGGCCATCTTTTTCAAGTTAGCTGCCTGTTCATTGTTAAGAAGAGATGCTTCGTGTAAAACTGCAATAATATCCTTGTTGTCTTTTGGTTCCCTGTAGCCTTCATAGGCAATAATGTGGCTAGCAAGATCTAAACAGGCTTCAATGGCCAGCTGGAGAGTTCTTTCGACATAACGCCGCAATACTTTGTCGTGTTTAAAATCATTAAATTCCATAGACTTTTGGGCGTTATGCAAATCGCGGCAGTATTCCTCAAGCAATGTTAGGCGCCGCACAATAACTTCCTTTTCAACCATGGCTGTATTTGCTCCTCATTATTCCAAGCCTTTTAAGGGACTGATTATGGTATTCTTCGTAAAAGCGTTTTCTATCAAAGTAATTCCGGCGTTTTGTTGTTTCAAAGGTAACCCGGCGGTGTTGATCGTAATCGGCTAATAATTCTTTATTAAGCATTAACTGGTGCAGAAAAAACAGGTCGGCGCTTTCCATGTCGACAATATCAACTTCTCGCCCGAGTAAATCTTCCAGGTCACTTTTAATTTCCAACTTGAGCTCGAAACGTTCAAAAGAAGAGAGCCCGGCAGCAAACAGAATACCTAAATCTATATCGCTGTTTAATCTGGACACACCCTTTGCTACTGAACCAAACAGGTAAACAGCACAGATTTGCGGCTTGTTGGCAAAATATGCTTTAATTGTTTTATGTGCTGAATCTTTCAAGTTGTTATTCATAAGCTAATTATATTCGCTAAAGGTAATAATTTCAAGGTAGCCGGAACCTGCAAGCGGTTGGGCATAAGCTCCGTCAGGGCATCAACTGCCGGAGATTCGCCTACAGTTGTTGCTTTCCGCTGATGCCTCGCTCAAACAATTTTCCCTCCGGTCAATTAGTTTTCGTTCATTTCGGTCTAAATAAACATCTGCTGTAATAAGCCCTTTTTCTGCTCCCGGAGGGCTTCAAGTTTTTCTTTTTCCTTTTCGATCTTAAGGTCGAAAAGGGTGAGGAAGTTGGCGATTTTGGTTTGTTCAAATTTCCTTGGATAATGGATTGGCAGTTCTGAAAAGTCATTAAAACCAATAGCTTTACCGTCACGTATACCATAGATCAGGGTATTTAATTTGTTGATAAAGCGTTTGCTTTTAAGCAAATACCCGTAATACCTTGGTTCGTGTTTTTCTGGTTCGGATATATCAAATACTGTATATGCTGGACTAACCAAACCATTGTGGTTGGATCGGTCTATGCCGCCTTGAAACGATCTTAAGCTAATTATAAAGTTGTTTTCTTTAACTCGTTTATAATTCTTTAAATTTACCTTGTCATACTTGATATCTATTGCCATATCTTCTCTTAATACTGTACCTCGGTCTTGAGTGACCGATAAAGCCACAAGATCACCATTATGGTTTTTATCAGAAATATTGTAGAATATTTCCTTTGCTTTTTTCCTCTCCCACTCCGGGTAATCTTTCCCGTCGTCATCCTTAAACCGAATCTCCTGGGAGAAGAGTTTTTGCATCAGCCCCTTTTTATATTCTTCAAGGGCAGCAACTTTTTCGGCTTGTTTTTCTATTCTGGCGTCGAAGAGATTGAGGAAGTTGGCGATTTTGGTTTGTTCGTCTATGCTGGGGAAATACATAGAAAAAGCGTTTATGTTTGCGGTAGTTATTTGATTTATTCTTGCTCCCTGATTCACAAGTATTTGCTTTTTTATGCGAGAGGTTTGAAATCCCTGAAAAACATAAGCAGACCTTTCACATCTAAAAACACACATAAAAGCACCGAAGGTATAGCATGGATAATCTTTATCTATATATGCGTTTTTTCCTATTAGATGCTGACTTCCGCTACGAGCGCATATCAATATATCACCTTTTTGAACTGTTAGTTTTTCTGGAATCTTCATATTAACAAATATTTGATCATCAAACGACAATTGATTATCCTTTATATTGCATGCTCTTAGCACCAAGTAACCTTTATCAGAAATATCATTTGGTGAATATGTTAAACCGATTACACTATTTCCAACTTCCTTCAGCTTCTTTTTCTCCCACTCCCCCCTAAACTCCGGAAACCTCAACTTCGGCACATTACCCATCCCGACCACCACCCTATATCCCAAGCTCTTTAAAATATTTTTCCAGCTCCCGGTCAACTTCTGATAGCTCCTTATCAATCTCTTCTATTTTCGCCTTTACCGCATCAAGATCGACCGGTTCTTCTTCCTCAAAGGTATCAACATAACGGGGGATGTTCAGGTTGTAATCGTTTTCGGCGATTTCATCCAGGCTGGCGACGTATGCGTATTTATCGATGGTTTCGCGTTTTTTATAGGTGTCGATTATCCTGTCCACATCTTCATCGCGCAGCAGGTTCTGGTTTTTGCCTTTTTCAAAATCCTTTGAGGCGTCGATAAAGAGCACATTGCTGCTGTGCTCCCGGATTTTTTTAAAGACTAAAATGCAGGTGGGAATCGATGTGCCGTAAAAGAGGTTGGGCGGCAGGCCGATTACCGCATCGAGGTGGTTTTTGTTTTTGATCAGGTAGGTGCGGATCACCCCTTCGGCGGCGCCGCGGAAGAGTACCCCGTGGGGCAGGACCACGGCCATGGACCCGTGGTCGTCGAGCATATGGATCATGTGCTGGATAAAAGCATAGTCGGCTTTTGATTTGGGCGCCAGCTTGCCGTAGGCGGCAAAACGCTCGTCATCAAGAAAGCGCTCATCGGCAGACCAGTGGGCCGAGTAAGGCGGGTTGGCCACCACTACATCGGCTTTAAGTTCTAAATGCAGGGGGTTTTCTAAGGTGTTGCCGTTTTTGATGTCGAAGTTTTTGTACGAAACATCGTGCAGGAGCATGTTCATGCGGGCCAGGTTGTAGGTGGTGCTGTTTAGTTCCTGGCCGACAAACCTGAACACTTTGGCCTCCCGGGCTACACGCAGCAGGAGCGAGCCTGAGCCGGGGCAGGGGTCGTAAGCGGTGTGCACGGTTTTGCGTCCCACGGTGGCCAGCCTGGTTAAAATTTTAGAGACTTGCTGGGGGGTATAAAACTCACCTGCTTTTTTGCCGGCGCTGGCAGCGAACATGCCGATTAAGTACTCGTAAGCGTCGCCCAGCACATCAATTTCGGTGTCTTCGTGCAAGAAGGGGATCTCTGAAATATTAACGATTACCTTGGCCATCAATTTTGAGCGCTCGCTCACAGTGCGGCCAAGCCTGGTTGATGAGAGGTCCATATCGCTGAAGAGGGAGTCAAAATCAGGGGCGCTTTCAGTGCCCATGGTCGATTC
>PUNU01000066.1 GCA_003551865.1 Syntrophomonadaceae bacterium | reverse complement strand
TCCCACTCCCGGGCGCTGAAGAAATAATTTTCAATCAGGTAGGTAAGGAAAAACCCGATGATTATCATGCTCAGGATCACCACTAGCAAGTGGGAGACCATTAATTTTCCAAAAAGGCTGTGCGGCCTGCCTGGAAGTTTAATCACTTTCCTTCACCTCGAACTTGTAGCCGATTCCCCAAACCGTATTGATGTAGGTATGGTTATGGTCGTATTGGGCAATTTTTGAGCGCAACCTTTTGATATGCTCATCGACGGTTCGGGTACTGCCGGCCGCATTGTCAAATCCCCATACCTCTTTAAGCAGTTCCTCGCGGGTAAAAGATTTGCCGGCATTACGGGCAAGTAAATTCAACAGGGCCAGTTCCTTGGGTGTTAGATCAATTTCTTGATCCCCAACCCATGCCGAATGGCTGTTTAAATCCACGACCAGTGAACCAAACTGCATCCTGTCCCGGGTAATGTTGTAGTCATCGGATCGGCGGATTAGCGCTTTCACCCGGGCTACCAACTCCCGGGGGCTGAAAGGCTTGGTCACATAGTCATCGGCACCGAGCTCAAGTCCCAGGACCCGGTCAACTTCTTCTCCCCGTGCGGTAAGCATAATAACCGGAACACCTTTGTGATGGCTGCCCCTGATCTGGCGGCAAATATCCCATCCGTCTACTTCGGGCAGCATAATATCCAGAAGAATCACGGAATATTCACCGTCCATTATTTTCTGCAATCCATCCTCTCCGCTATACGCACTATCTACCTGGAACCCTTCCGCTTCCAGGGCAATTCTTACCAGGTTGCAAACCTGCTTGTCGTCGTCAACGATCAATACCTTTTCCACTACATTCACCTCTCCTATTTATGTGACTTCTCAGCAGGAGGGTAAATTCCTGTGTTATTAATCAAACCATAAAACCGCCCTGAAAATCAAGCCTTATTTAAGAGAGCCGGGCATGGCGGCAAGGCCATGTCCGGCTCTCCGGAAATTACTTTTTTTTAAACTGCTGCATTCGCTGCATTAAGTTTTGCTATACAGTTAACAACCCGGTCGGACTGTTTACAGCTCTTCCATTTCCTCCATTTCTTCCGGGGGTGGTTCTTCTACCGGTTCACATCCCAGCATACCGACGGCACCCAGCATAAACAGGGCGACAAACAAAAATGCCAGCCACTTTCTCATCATTAATACCTCCTTTAGAGCTTGTTCACTGTATGCCTTCAACAGTGTAGAGGAAAATCCTTTAATATTGCATATAATTTGCACATTATTTGCATTGTTTACACAACGTTTACAATTTAATCCTGCCCGGATTTATTTTCGGCTATTTTGACCTTTTAGTGAAATTTCCAACCGTCAGCCCCCCGGCAACCATAAGCACACCCGCCACCAGGAAAACAAGTGGCGTTATGGAGGCGGCGGACACGGCATTTTCCACGGCGGCTTGAAGCAAGGATGAGGATACTTCGATTAAACCGAAGTGAAACTCCGTAACTGCCAGAAAGAGCAGTGAAAACACAGCCCTCATGAGCTGCAAGCCAAGCAGCCCGGTAAAGCTGAATAACGAAACGGCGGCGCCAAACCAAATCAATCCGTTTCCTGTACCGGCTGTGAGCAGGACAAAAATCAGGAGTGCGGCAAATATAATAGGCGACCATAAAAGCAGCGTTTCCCGCAATTCACGCAGGGCGTCAACCACTTCGCCCGCTCCTGCTGGAATTATGCCTTCTTCCAACAGACGGGTTGCATCCATCCGGCTGTCCGGGGTTGCAATAGGGGGAGCGGGAACGATCAGGCCGCCTTCCAGCAGGGCGGCTGTACTTACCTCATCTGCAGGCAGGATATCGAACGTCACCTGATCCGCCACCACCTCTAGATTTTCCAGGTCGAGACCAATTCTGCGCAGCGATTCTTCCGGTTGGACTTCCAGCTCAAACTGCAGCCTCTGGCGAAAATCTGCTTTAAAAGCAGTTAAATCTATCACGGCAGTGTCTTCTACCTGTTCCGCCTTGAAATAGGCTAAAAAGTCCTCGATCATCAACTCTACATGATGTTCAACCCAGCCCGGGATTAAAACAAAGGAAAAAACACTATTTAAGGTCGAACCCCAGAAACTCCATCTTTCTTCCCTGATTGTTTCTTCATCCAGGCCTTCCTCTGCAATATACGCTTCATCCATCTCCGTGTATATTTCTTCACTTATTAGCCCGGGCAGCACCAGGGGCAGGTTTTTTAGCGCTTCTTGATGAACTGTCAAAATGAGATCAGTATCTTCCATGAGTCCTTTATAGTAACCACCATCAAGCACAGTATTTTCCAGGCTCATCCACGCCAGATAAATCCAACCGTTTAAAAGTACCAAAAATGAGATAACCAGCATAAGAACTATCTTAAGGCCGCGCACATAAAAACCTCCCCGCCAAAGAAATCCGAAAAAAACGCCTTTTGGGTAAAAATAATCCGCGTAACCCAATAAATTTAAATAAGGGAACGCAGAGCTTCGACAACACGGGAAATGCTAAATATAAGGCGCGCCCCGCCGTATAACAACAACCCGCCCGCTACCAGGGCCGCGGCAATCTTGCCGGCAGAGATCGTTTTCAAAGAAAATAATTTCCCTTTTGCCATCTTTAAACCGGAACCGGCCGGGTAAGCTTTCTTCTCCTTACTTGCCAGAGCCTTAACTGTATCCGCCAGTTTTTGTAGCTGTTCCTCCGCAGGCGGGTTGTCGACATCCAGCCACTGGGTATCCGCGAGGTAGTACTGCATTACCCCTTCCGGCTCGGTACCGTCGATCCGCAGGGGGATAATATCCACATTCGCATTAATTGCCAGGTTTAACTCGGGGGCCAGGTACGTGGCCTTGTTGGTATCGCTTGAAAAAACTATAACCATAACCTTGCTTGCTTTGATGGCTGCATTTAGTGCCTCTTTTTTGGACCCTCCCTCGGGGACATCCCTGGATGCGAGCCAGCAACCAATACCTGCGTTCTCCAAAAAGGAGCAGGCTTTTTCGGCAACCGGTCTGTCCTCCGAAGAATAAGTTATAATCACCTCGTGAGCCATGTTTTCCCTCCACTATCGATATATTTTGCCCAAGATTTTTTATCGACACCGGGCAGTAACCGGTCAATTGCTCCAGTTTAGTTCTACCATCTCCGGTTTAAAACGGTCATCGCTGTCCCCTAAGCCCAGCTGGCCGAAGGTTCCCTGACCAAAAGAGAAGAGTCCTTCTTCAGTCAGCACAAGCGAATGGTCCCCTCCGGCAGAAATGGCTTTAGCCACCGGGATACCTTCAACCAGAGTGGGCACCAGCCTATCTTCTTCCTCCCCGTGGCCGAGCGCACCGCCAGCCCCCGCCCCGAAAGAATAAACGCCTCCATCCTCCGTTAAAACCAACGTATGTTTCCCGCCCGCCGCGACAGCCACAGCTTCAGTCAGCCCAAATATCTTTGTCGGAACCAGCCTCGTATCGGTATAGCCGTGCCCCAAACGCCCGTGCCAGCCGGCTCCAAAAGAGTAGACATCACCGTCTTCAAGCAAAACAAGGGAATGACGGTAACCTGCTGAAATGGCCTCGGCTTCGGAAATTCTTTCTATTTTTTTCGGAGAAAGCTGCCTTGTCCTCTCACCATGTCCGAGCTGACCCAGCATAGGGTGGCCAAACGAATAGACATCGCCGTTTTCAAGCAGAACAAGCGAAAAACTCATTCCCGCAGAAACAGCCCTGGCATCGGAAATACCCTCTATCTTGGTCGGGGAAATTCGCCTTCGCATGTCACCGTGACCGAGCTGCCCGCTGTGCCCCCATCCAAACGAATAGACATCGCCGTTTTCAAGCAGGATAAGGGAGTGGTCATCCCCGGCAGATATGGCTTTAGCTTCCGAAATATCCTCAATTAAAACCGGTGTTAACAGGTCTTCAGATGTTGCCACTCCCAGTCGGGCTTCCCGGTGGTTTCCAAAGGAGTAAACATCACCATTTTCCATTAAGAGCAACGAATGGCTGCCGCCGGCCGAGACATCCCTGACTTTACCGGCGGTTTCTATCCTGGTTGGGGTCAGCCGGTTTTCTTCATCGCCCAGGCCCAGGCGCCCATTTTCATTAGACCCAAAGGCATAAGCGTCCCCGTGTTCTGTTACCACCAGGGAATGAGCATCTCCGGCTGAAAGGGCCACCAGGTCGGTTGTTTCAAAAGAGTCTCCTGGGGGCGCCGGTTCTTTGGGCGGTTCCGGATCCGGGGCGGAAGTGGCTGCGAACCAGGCAAATAATGCTGCCACCAAACCTACCCCTGAAAAAATAAAAAACCTGTTTTTATAAAGCAGTTCCTTTATTCCACCGGCTGCTTTTACTTCCGGCCGCCGCTTTTGAGTTTTCACCGCTGCAGGTTCTGTCGAACCATCTTCAGGTGGCTCCCCCTTGTCCTTTAAATGCCCCAGGTAATTAAGAAGAGCCTGCACTTTTTTGTTCGTGGACATCTTGGTCCCGTCCAGCCAGGCTTTATCGGCCAGGTAGTACTGCATCACACCTCTCGGCTCAACATCCCTGATTTTCATCGGATATATTTCTATGCCGCAATTTGATGCCAGTAAAGTTTCCTTGGCCACATCCTTGGATTCATTGGCATGCTCCGAAAAAATTAGGACCATGGCCTTGCTGGCGGTAACAGCATCGACTATTTCTTCGGCCCATTCCCGCGCAGGGGTGACATCGCGCGGGGCAATCCAGCACTTTATGCCCGCTTGCTCGAGCGCCCTGCAAATATCATGGGCAATTTTTTCGTCCTTGGAAGAATGGGATATAAAAACATCATGTGCCATGTCCCCCCACCTCCTGCTTATCGGAACAAGAAATGTTCAAATAAAGTAAAAATACACTAAGTAAGGTCTGCAAAATATCTGCAGCTTAAGTGATCTAATGAGCATAAGAAGAATTATGGTATACAATTCAGTGTAATCGAGTTATTATGCCTGTAAATCTTCTAGAGGTCGCTTCACAAATAATGCAGTATATAAATAAATATTATTAGCCAAACCCTGCACATTATCCTGCAAGCAGCCGTGATAATTTTTCAAAATTATAAATCATCGGATATCCAAAATCGGTGATTGGCGGTGAGAGCCTGCAGGAGAAAATCTTCCGGGTTGCCATAAGCTACAGCTCCGGATTGCAGCTCCATCACAGTGCCGCAGGAGTCGTAGAATGTAGGAGCGCACGGTTTATAAAGCTGAATAAAGGTGATCCCGGCAAGAATTTCAGCACTGGCCTGGGTCAGGCTGCCGGCAGCGGTGGCCGGAGCAGTGGAGCAGCCAATCTGCATGGTTAAAAAACCCAGTGGGTATAACTGCATCGGTTAAGACCATAGCTGCTTCCAATCCTTCGGAGTCGTATGGAAGCGGGCTGATACTGCATTGAAAATTGGAGATAATTGGATGCTGCCTGAGCTTATCTTTTCCCCCGACCACAATAGAGACAATTTCCACAGAACCACGAGCAGAGCGGCCTGTAACCGCAGTCATGGCCTGCAAATGTTTACTTGATTTAGCTAGCTGAGCTTTAAGCTCATACAACGGCTGCTTGGTGTGCGGACAACCCTGGGCGCTGATAACCGGCCAATGTAGGATCAATGCTTTAATGTTAACGGAGGGCCTGCTTTCACTCACATATCCTGTGATCAATTCAGGATTCTCAAAAGGAACCTCCTGAAGGGCGGAAATGCATCAACCACAGGAAGACCCCCGCCCTATGTGGTTTTCATTCCCCCAATAATGGATCCCCAGTGATGCGAATAAAAAGGGCCTGTCAAAAAGTGAATATCCCATATTCTAAGGTAGGTGACAGCTGAAGCTAAAATAATGATTACCAGCAATCCTAATGTTAATCTGAATTGGGTTTTCATGTCTTAAACATCAATAGCCGGCGAAGTTCTCCAGGGTTATTAAATCCGAAGACATCTTCAGTTCCTCGGCAACCATTTTTTTTGTGGCATTGTTAAAGGCAGGCGGGCCTGCTATGTAAAACCGGCTGGAGGAGTAATCCTTATAATTTCTCTTTATCATATCCGCATCTATATAACCTGTTTCTCCCTTCCAGGAAGCAGCTT
>PUNU01000036.1 GCA_003551865.1 Syntrophomonadaceae bacterium | reverse complement strand
TCATGGTCGGCGGGGCGCCTGTTACCCAGGACTTTGCCGATGAAATCGGCGCCGACGGCTGGGCCCCCGATGCGGCCTCGGCCAAGGACCTGGCCCTGAAGCTGGCCGGCTAAGCTTAACCGACAGTACACCAAGTGGAGAAAGGAGAGTTTGAGATGATAAAAGGTAATTACCAGGTTCAAGAAGGCAATTTCCTACAGGTCCTTACCGAGGATCAATGCCGCCGCCTGATCGGTGCGGCTATGGAAATTATGGAAAGAACCGGGGTTACATATTTAGATGACGAAGCTCTGGATAGAATGAAAAAAGCCGGATGCTATGTTGACGGTAAAAGGGTGCGCATTCCTTTCAGGCTGGTAGAGCAGGCATTGAACAGCGTGCCGCGTAAAGTTTCCTTGAGCAACAGCAGGACCGGTGCGCGGGTGATGGAGATGGAAGGCGGTAATGCTTATTTCGGGCCCGGTTCCGACACCCCGAACTTTATTGACCCCTACACCCAGGAACGTATTCGCACCAGTAGAAAAACTGTTAGTATGGCCACCAAGGTAATGGATGCTCTGCCCAATATAGATTTTATTATGTCGCTGGGTATTGTCCAGGATGTACACCAGCTGGTTTATGATCGCTACCAGTTCGAATCCATGGTCTTAAATACTTCGAAACCGATTGTAATTACGGCCATTGATGAGCCCGGCTATTCTGATATCATTAAAATGTGCGAACACATTGCCGGTTCGGAAGAGGAGCTGAGAAGAAACCCCTTCCTGACCCTTTATGCCGAGCCGATATCACCGCTTCAGCACCCCAACGATTCGGCCCGTAAATTGATGCTGGCGGCGAAAAAGGGTTTACCTGTGGTTTATACACCGTGCATCATGGCCGGCGGAACCGTCCCGGCTACCCTGGCAGGCGCAATGGCTACCGGGCTTGCCGAAAGCTTGAGCGGACTGGTCTTGAACCAGGTTACTTCTGAAGGCAGTCCCTTTATCATGGGCGGTGTCTTTACGGTAATGGACATGCAGACCACGATCTTTTCCTACGGTGCGCCCGAATTTGACTTGATGATGGCAGCACTCGGGGATATTTCCGATTTTCTTGATCTGCCGATGTTCGGTACCTGCGGCTGTACCGATGCCAAAATTGTCGATGAACAGGCCCTGATTGAAGGAGCGATCTCGATCCTGATGACCGCCCAGTCCGGGGCCAATTTGAACCACGACGTTGGCTATATTGAGCACGGCAACTGTGCGTCACTGGAATACCTGACCATTTGTGACGACCTGATCGGCATGTCCCGCAAAATCGTCAACGGCATCGATGTCAACGAGGAAACCCTGGCCCTTGACCTTATTGACAAGGTCGGGCCCGGCGGACATTTCCTTGCTGAAGAACATACCCTGCAGCATTTCAAAACCGAAACCTGGTACCCGCGGTTTTTCGAAAGGCAGGTCTATGAGAAGTGGGAAGAGGGAGGTAAGAAAACTCTCTTTGATAAAGCCAACGAGAAGGTAATTGACATCCTTGAAAACTATGAACCTGAGCCTCTGCCAAAAGATGTTCAGCAAAAAATCAAGGATATTATCTCTGATGCAGAATCAAAACTGAACCGCTAAAAGATCTTCTATTTTCAATTGGTGGAGGATACGTAATGGCTAACCTTGCACTTGGGATTGATACCGGCGGCACGTTTACCGACGGGGTAATCTTTGACCAGGAAAGAAAAACAGTAGAAGCTAAAGCTAAAGTGGAAACAACAAGGCATAATCTGACCCTGGCCGTAAACAACTGCCTTGACCGTCTGATCTCCGCCTTCAAAGAAAAAAACGGCGATCAGGTAGACATAGGGCAGATAAAAATGGTTTCGCTTTCGACGACTCTTGCCACCAATGCGATAGTAGAAGGACAGGGAGCTGAGGTAGGCCTGATCCAGATCGGTTTTGAGACCAGGGCGGGCCTGCCTACTTCCCATTATGCCGTTGTATCCGGCGGCTGCAACATAAAAGGCCGCATTAAAGAGGAAGTTGACCTGGAAGCGGCCGAAAAAGCGATCCTGGATATGAAAGACAAGGTTGACGCTTTTGCCGTATCAGGTTACCTGAGCGTCCGCAATCCGATCCAGGAAATGCAGGTAACCGAGCTGATCCACAAGCTTACCGGTTACCCCGTAGTAGCCGCCCATCAGCTCAGCACCGATCTCGGCATGCATGAGCGGACTGTAACCGCCGTGCTTAACGCCCGCCTGATGCCCTTAATTACCGATCTGATGGATTCTGCCAAAGTTGGCATGGAAAGATTTGGCATCGAAGCTCCTCTGATGGTTGTCCGGGGAGACGGCAGTTTGATCAGCGAAGCCAAGGCCAGGGAAAAGCCGATTGAAACGATCCTCTCCGGACCGGCGGCCAGTATAATCGGTGCACTCACCCTCACGGGTGTGGAAGAAGGAATTGTCGTCGACATGGGCGGGACCACCACCGACGTTGCCGTTCTTAAGGACGGGCGACCTTCGATCAATATGGAAGGGGCCGAGGTGGGAGGATGGTTGACCAGGGTAAAAGCGGCTAAAATAACTACGATAGGTCTGGGCGGCGACAGCTTGATCCAGGTTTCCAAGAATGCGGTTTTGTCGATAGGGCCTCAGAGAGTCTTTCCACTGTCCTGGATAGCCTCGCAGTACCCCTATCTTGCAGATGAGTTGGAAGAGATCAGGCCGGCAGATTATGCCGCGATGGATACCCAGCCCACTATAATCCTGGCCTTTATCAGGGATCCATTTTATGTCAAGCTGACTGAAACAGAACAACAGATAATTGAGCTGATCAGGGAGAAACCCCATACACTGCACTATATCAGCAAAAAGCTGAAAAAAGAGATCGACCTTTTGCCCTGGCAGAGGCTGGTCAACGTAGCATCCGTGCACCGCGCTTCGCTTACGCCGACCGATGTCCTGCATGTTAACGGACACCTTGATCTTTGGGATCGGCGGGCTGCGGAACTGGGCACTATGATGCTGGCCAAGCGCTGCCGCAAAGATAACGACGAATTTATTGATGCTGTTTTGGAAGACATTATCTTTAAGTTGGCCCTACTTACTGTAGATCGCCTGCTCATTGAAGAGGGTGCTGACTTTTCTTTCGCCGAAGAAAGGGGCAGCAAGTACCTGATGCAAAAAATACTGGGCCTAAAAGAAAACGGTGAGAGCGAGCAGGCTGATTTTTCGCTAAGCCTCAAACACCCGCTGGTGGCGGTCGGCGCTCCTGTCGAGGCATACTTTCCCAGACTGGCCGAAAATTTAAATGCCAACCTGTACCTTCCAGAAAATGCCGATGTGGCAAACGCAGTGGGAACAGTGAGCGGTGAAGCGGTGGAACGAGTGACTATTTTGGTCAGGCCGGGAGAAGGGGGAGGTTACCTTGTCCATGCCCCCCACCGGAGAGAATTTTTTATGATCTTTGATGAAGCGATAGAATATGCCTGCAAAGAAGGAAAGGACTATGTATATGCGCAGGCGGTAGATGCGGGCGCTGTAGACATTGAGACCGTGGTTGAACGGCAGGACCGTTACAGCAACCTTACCGCTGCAGGCGAGGATACTGAAAGAATGGAGACAAAACTTTTTTTGGAAAGTGTTATCGAGGCAACTGCTGTCGGCAGACCGTGGAGCGGATAAATAACGCAGTGCCCCATAATTCTAAATATAAGGAGGTTTGGCTGCCGGTTTAACTGAAACCGGCAAGGATGGAAATGGTTATTATAGGCGAATTGATAAACTCAACCCGCAAGGCAATTAAAAAGGCGATTGATGAGCAAAATGTCGACTATATCCAGGATTTAGCAAAAAAGCAGGATGAAGCAGGAGCTGATTATATCGATGTCAATTCCGGGGCTTATGTTCATGATGAGGTCAAGTACCTGGTCTGGCTGGTTAAGATCGTGCAGGAAGTGGTTAATAAGCCCTTGGCACTTGACAGCCCCAATCCCACTGCCCTGGAAGAAGCGATGAAGGTGCATGAAGGAGTGCCGATGATCAATTCGATTAGCGCCGAAAAAGAGCGCTACGAAAAGGTTATCCCACTCTTGAAAGATACAGGGGCACAGGTGGTGGCCCTGTGCATGAGTGATAAAGGTATGCCCGAGAATGCCGATGATCGGGTGGAAGTGGCCGAAAAGGTGTTGAGCGACCTCGATGGAGACGGTATTGATCTAAGCAATGTCTACATTGATCCGCTGATCAACCCGGTCAGTGTCAACGGTGAGTACGGTCCGCAGGCCCTGGAAGCAATCGAAAGGATTGCCAAACTTAATTCCGGTGCCCATATCACCTGCGGTTTGAGCAATATATCTTTCGGCCTGCCCAACCGCCACCTGATGAATCAGGCCTTTATCGTTTTGGCCATGGGCCAGGGCATGGATTCGGCCATTGCCGATCCTCTGGATACGAAGCTGATGAGCCTGGTTAAGGCTGCTGAGGTTATATTAAACCTTGACAACTATGCCATGAATTACTTGAAAGCGGCGCGGGCAGGGAAACTGGTTTAGTGTAATATTAGATCTTTAAGGCTCTTATCAAGGAAGGGTGTAAAAAATGATTAGCCGCGATTTGAAGGCGCTGGATTACCTGGAAGATGGTGAACTGGAGCAAATACACCGCTCCAGCCTGGCCGTTCTGGAAAAAAACGGAGTCGAATTTCATTCCCAGCAAGCAAGGGATGTTCTGCAAAAAGGAGGCGCAAAAGTAGAGGGTGAGAAAGTTTTCTTCCCCCCTGAATTGGTTATGGAGCAATTGGGCAAAGCCCCGGCCGAATTTACCCTCCATGCCAGGAATCCGGAAAACAATGTAGTGGTAGGCGGCAGCAATACTGTGTACGCACCCGGTTACGGCTCACCTTATGTGATGGATTACGTTCAGAATACCAGGCGAAGTGCAAATTATAAAGATTATGTCGCTTTAACCAAGCTGTGTGGAAACAGCGATAACTATGATGTCGTCGGGGGTGTGGTGGTCGAACCGAACGATGTCCCCGATCAACTGCGCCATGCCAGAATGCTTGAGGCGGCTGTAAAATACACCGATAAGTGCCTGATGGGCAGTGCTATGGGAGACAAAAAAGCACAGGAGTGCCTGGAGATGGCCGGAATAATCTTCGGCGGGGTGGATAAAGTCAGGGAAGAACCGGCCTTGATTTCGCTGATTAATACCAACAGCCCGCTGCAGTTTGATCCGCGGATGCTCGAAGCCCTGATGGTTTATGCCCGTAATAACCAGCCTGTTCTCATTTCCGCCCTGGCCATGACCGGGACCACTTCGGCTGTTACCCTGGCCGGGTCACTGGTTCAACAGTGTGCTGAAATCCTCTCCGGCATTGTCCTTGCCCAGTTGATAAATCCCGGCACACCGGTGGTTTTCGGCTCGGCTTCGAGTATAGTCGATTTGAGAAGCGGCAACTTGGCCATCGGCAGCCCGGAGTCGGTCAAGATGTTTTCAGTAATCGCCCAGCTGGCAAGGTATTACGGCCTGCCCTCCCGGGGGGGCGGTACGCTGACCGATGCTTTGATCCCTGATGCTCAAAGCGGGTATGAATCGATGATGGTTTTAATGACATCTGTGCTTAGCGGAATAAACTTCATGCTGCATTCCGGCGGGTTACTTGAAAACTATATGACCATGTCATATGAAAAGTTTGTTATTGATGATGAAATGCTCGGCATGGTCGGGGCTTACGCCAGGCGTTTTCCGGTAAACGAAGATACCCTTGCTGTTGATACGATTTTAAACGTGGGCAGCGGCAGCAACTTTATTTCCAACGAACATACCTTTAGACACATGAAAGAAATGCGCATACCTATAGTAAGTGCCAGGCAGGGCTATGCCGGAACGAGCGAGTTGACCGACACTGCCCAGAGGGCTCATGAATACTGCAAAGAAGTCCTGCAGGATTACCAGGGACCGACCCTGGATGAAAAAATTGAAGATGAGCTAAACCGTTATATAGAAAATATGTAACTACTCAGCCTATTGTCCTTGTTGAGTGAAAAGCTGTGCCATGGGGACGGTTCGAGCGTTCCTGAGCGTAGCGAAGGCCGAAGGGAAAACGATGGAACCGTCCCCTATGGCATAG
>PUNU01000117.1 GCA_003551865.1 Syntrophomonadaceae bacterium | reverse complement strand
TTTTAAGTATTGATATTAACGGTCCGTCTGGGCTGGCGACTTTTTGATTTCTTATCACAGAACTGAGAATTACAGCGAACAGGAATGCCCGCAGGCAGGAGCTGTGAAATTCGCCGCGGCCAGGTAAAGATCTGCGGTGGCACGGTGCGAATTGATCCCCGGCAGGGTTTTAACTATAATAGAGCTGTGTACTGCTTTTTTATACACACTTGCGAGCCCTGAAACGGTTCAACTAGATGAGTATGATGGGGGTTGGCTTCAAGTGTATGGTTACATAATCAGAAGACTTTTACTTGCTGTCCCCGTATTGATCGGGGTTTCAATCCTTGTTTTTTCCATTGTCCGCTTTATTCCCGGTGATCCCGCCCGGATAATTGCCGGGGTCCATGCCAGCCAGGAATATGTGGAAAGTGTCCGCAGGGAATATCTTTTAGATGAACCCCTTTATTTGCAATATTATGTTTACATGAGTGACCTTCTCCAGGGAGACCTGGGCAGATCAGCTTATACCCGCAGGCCGGTGACAGTGGAGTTGTTTACACGTTTTCCCAACACCTTAATTCTAACTGTTGCGGCGATGGGTATCGCCACGATTTTTGGTATGAGTGCCGGGATTATCTCGGCTACCAGACGCTACTCGCTTTTTGATAATTTCACCATGCTGCTTGCCCTGGTGGGTATTGCTATTCCGGTTTTTTGGTTGGGCTTGATGTTGCAGCTGCTTTTTTCGGTCCATTTAGGCTGGCTGCCTTCAAGCGGCATGGGGAGCTGGAGGCATTTAATCCTGCCGGCCATGACCCTGGGGCTGGCTACAACCGCCCTGATTGCCCGGATTACCCGGTCCAGTATGCTTGATGTATTAGGCCAGGATTATATCAATACCGCCCGGGCCAAAGGCCTGATCGAACGAGTGGTCGTCTACAAGCATGCCCTGAAAAATGCCCTTATTCCGGTTGTTACCGTAATGGGCCTGCAGTTCGGTATTCTGCTTGGCGGTGCCGTGCTGACCGAAACGGTATTTTCCTGGCCGGGTATCGGCCGCCTCCTGGTAGATTCAATCCTCACCCGGGATTACCCGGTGGTGCAGGGCGCTGTCATGCTTTTAGCTTTGCTGTTCGTTATGATAAACTTAATGGTTGATATTATTTATGCCCTGCTCGATCCCCGGATTACTTATGGCACCCAGGAAGGGAAGTGATTCCGCTGGAAAAGAGAGCAGAACAAATAAGCCGGCTGCAAACCCCGAAAAGTGATACGGAATTTCGCCAGGTCTGGCGGCATTTGCGACGCAACCGCATGGCCATGCTTGGCCTAATTATACTGGCAATATTTTTATTATGCTCCATTTTTGCCCCTTACCTTACCCCCCATGATCCAGTCAAACTTGATTTAATCAATGCTTTACAGTCTCCTTCCAGTGAGAATTTAATGGGTACGGACTGGCAGGGAAGGGATGTGTTTTCGCGCATCCTGTACGGGGGCAGGATTTCTTTGGTAATAGGTTTTATTACCGTGGCTATAGGGCTGGCGGTGGGGCTCCCGGTCGGCACCATATCCGGCTATTACGGAGGGAAATTCGATTTATTTGTCCAACGGATCATCGATATTTTAATTGCTTTTCCCGGGATTCTTCTGGCTATAGTGGTGGTGACGATTTTAGGTACCGGGGTGGAGCAGGTTATGATTGCGGTTGGTATTTCCACAATACCGATATATACCCGCCTGGTGCGCGGTTCAGTCCTCTCTGTTAAAGAAGAAGGATATGTGGCGGCAGCCAAATCCCTTGGAATCGGTGATGCCAGGATCATTGTCCGCCATATTTTGCCCAACTGCCTGGGCCCGATTATCGTAATGTCTACGTTTCGGATTGCAACTTCAATTCTCTGGGCTGCCGGGCTTGGCTTTTTAGGGTTGGGAGCACAGCCCCCGGATCCTGAGTGGGGGGCCATGCTCAGCAGGGGAAGAGATTATATGCGGACGTTGCCTCACTTGACCATTTTCCCCGGCCTGGCAATATTTTTAATGGTTTTAGGTTTTAACCTGCTTGGCGACGGCCTGCGCGACGCTCTCGATCCCCGCTCACGCAGGTATGGATAAGAGCATTATAAATTATATTTTTGCCGCACTAATATCCGGCCTGGTTCAATTTATTGAAGAGCACAGGCTAAAGAAAAGCAATAAAGGTAATAGAAGGAAGGTAATAAATAAATGGACGAGCTGCTGCGGGTGGAAGATTTAAGGACTACATTTTATACCGACGAAGCTGTTATTCGTGCCGTGGACGGAGTTTCTTTTAGTGTGAAACCCGGTGAGGTTGTTGGCATAGTCGGAGAATCGGGCTGCGGTAAAAGCGTGGCCTCCTTAAGTATCATGAGGTTGATTTATTATCCTCCCGGAAAAATCGAGGGTGGAAAAATATATTTAAACAATCGCAATTTACTGGCCCTTAGCGAGAGGGAGATGCGCACGATAAGAGGCAATGAAATTGCCATGATCTTTCAAGAGCCGATGACTTCCTTGAACCCGGTTTACAAGATCGGCGACCAGGTCAGTGAGGCAATCCGTCTTCACCAGGGCTTGGAAAGTGCGGCAGCCTGGGAAGAGGCGGGCAGGATGCTGGACCTGGTTGGCATCCCGAGGCCCAAAGAAATCCTCGACAACTATCCCCATCAGCTGAGCGGGGGAATGCGCCAGCGGGCCATGATTGCCATGGCGCTTTCCTGCAACCCTAAATTGCTGATTGCCGATGAACCGACCACCGCCCTGGACGTGACCATCCAGGCCCAGATACTGGAATTGATGCGGGATTTAAAAGAAAAAATTAACACGGCGATTATTTTTATCACCCATGACCTGGGAGTAATAGCCGAGATGGCCCAGTATGTAGTGGTTATGTATACCGGCAAAATTGTTGAGAGCAGCGATGTGGAGACGCTGTTTAACAGGCCCCTGCACCCTTATACGGCCGGCCTGATTAATTCCAAGCCCAAGCTGGAAGAGGAAAAAACAGTTTTGGATTTTATCCCGGGCAATGTTCCCAACCCCATGGAAATGCCTGAAGGGTGCGCTTTTCATCCGCGCTGCAAAGAAGTGATGCCTGTTTGCCGCGAGGAAATGCCCGATCTGCTTGAAACGAACCCCGGCCACCAGGTCAGGTGCTGGCTGTACCAAAAACAGGAAGCCAGAGGGGTGAAGTAAATGGGTGCTCCTCAGCAAATACTTACGGTAGAAGGCTTGAAAAAGTACTTTCCGATCAAGGTCGGAGTGTTTTCCAGGGTAACCGGGCATGTGAAAGCGGTTGACGGAATTGATTTCAAGATCAGGTCGGGAGAAGCTTATGGGCTGGTGGGAGAATCCGGGTGCGGCAAATCCACTGCCGGCATGACTATTTTAAGGATGCTTGAGCCCACCGGCGGCAAAGTATTCTTTAAAGATAAAGACCTTTCCTCTATGGATAAGGATGCACTGCGAAAAATGCGCAGGGAGATGCAAATTATATTTCAGGATCCCTACAGCTCGCTTAATCCCCGGATGAGTGTGGGCGAAGCCATCGGCGAAGCTTTGGAAGTGCACGGTATTGCCACGGGGAAGGAAAGAAAAGAGCAGGTTATCTCTGTACTCAGGGACTGCGGTTTGGATGAACACCATTTCCGGCGCTACCCGCACGAATTCTCCGGCGGCCAGCGTCAGCGGGTCGGCATTGCCCGGGCCCTGGTAATGGAGCCCGAATTTATTGTTGCCGATGAACCGGTTTCTGCACTTGATGTATCCATCCAATCCCAGATCATAAACCTGCTTGAGAAATTACAGGAAAAGTACGGTCTAACATTTCTGTTTATTTCCCATGACTTAAGTGTGGTCAAGCACATTGCCGATCGGGTCGGGGTTATGTACCTGGGGCGCATAATCGAAGATGCTCCTAAAAAAGAGCTCTACAGCTCGCCGCTGCATCCTTATTCCCAGGCGCTTCTATCTGCGGTGCCAACTATCAAGCCGGGAGTGAAAAAAGAACGGATTATCTTAAAGGGCGATGTTCCCAGCCCTGCAACCCCCCCGCCCGGCTGCACTTTCCACACCCGCTGCCCTTACGCCGTTAATATCTGTACCGAGCAGGAACCCAAACTGAAAAAAGTCGGCCCCGACCATTATGCTTCCTGCCACCTGGTCAAAGCTGCGGGCTGATCTTGGATTTTCCGCCTTGCAATTTAAGGCCCATTTCCAGGGTAAAAATGCCGTAAGTTAAATAACCGGGCACTGATCAGTAAAGCCGAGCTTCTAAAGGAGGAAACCTGCATGCTTAACTCACCCGAAAAGATTTTAAGCGACCTGATCCGCATTGACAGCTCCAACCCGCCGGGCAATGAAACAGAAGTGGCCTTGTACCTGAAAAAGTTGTTTGAAGAGGCCGGTATTTCCGGGGAGATAATCGAGCCCGCAGAAGGAAGAGGCAGTTTCATTGTCCGTATCGGCAGCGGCGGTCCGAAAAAACTGCTCTACCTCTCGCATTCCGACGTGGTCCCGGTCGGAGAGGGCTGGGATTTTGAACCTTTTTCCGGGGAGATTAAAGACGGCGTCATCTTCGGCCGGGGGGCCCTCGACTGCAAGGACCTGATGGCTGCCCAGGTTTCGGCCGCCCTGGAGCTGATCAACGAAAAAGCGCCGCTTAAGGGCGAGCTGATTATTTGCGCCGCGGCGGATGAAGAAAAAGGCGGCGCCCTTGGAGTGGGGCATCTGACGGAACATCATCTTGACAAGATTATAGCCGATTTTGCCATCAACGAGGGAGCCGACCATCCCGTATTTATCAACGGCAGGATGGTCTACTTTATCCAGGTCGGCGAAAAAGGTACTTCCTGGTGCACGCTGAAGGCCCGCGGCACCGCCGGCCATGGTTCAATACCGGCCCTGGCCGACAATGCCGTGGTAAAAATGGCCCGGGCGGTGGCCCGGCTGAATAATTACCGGCCGGAAGTGAACTTGATTCCCGAAGTGGAAACCCTCTTAAAAAACTTAGCCGAGCTCTGCGGGCTTGAGATCAAGGACTTAAATCCCGGCGGTGTCGATGAACTGCTTGAGAACCTGCCCCTGGATAAAGCATTTATCGAATCTTTGCGGGCGATGACCAGGATGACCGTATCGCCGAATATAATTCGCGGCGGCAATAAAACCAATATTGTTCCCGATTACAGCGAAGCCGATATTGATATCCGCATTTTGCCCGGGCAGGACCGCGAATATGTGGAGAAAGAACTGCGCCTGGTGATCAGCAAAGAGCTGGAAATTGAGTTCACCGTCTACCGGGAGCCCACCTTTTCCAGCTCGGAAGAGGAATATTACCGGTTGATGGAGGATGTTACCCTGGAGCTGGCCTCCCCCGGGACCCTCTGCCTGCCGAGTATTTCCGCCGGGTCCACCGATTCGAAGTACCTGCGCAGTGCCGGGATTCCTGCCTACGGAATCGGCCACATGGATAAAAACTACGACCGCGGTGCCTCGACCACTGTCCACGGCAGAAACGAGCGCACCGACGTGACCAGTCTGCGCCTGAAGACCGCTTTTCTCAAGGAACTGGCCCGCCGCTACTTAACCTGATAATTAAGGGACACGTTAGTTAATTATATTTTCTGGCAAAATCGTTTCAAGATATTACCCCCTGCTCAGGGGTTTTCGCCGGTGCTTGTCCCGGTTTAAGACAGGCGGCCTCCCGCCGTTTCGCCGGCTTAAGCCCAATTGTTTAATGTTTACCGCCAGGGGGAAGTAGTTACAGTTGTGGAAAAAGACCTGCCGGTCCAGATTAAAGGTTTCCGGCATTTCTTTTTGCCGACTTCTTTTTCCGTTTTTGGAGCTTAAGAATGTTGAAAAAACAGGTTTTGCTCCAGCTCCGAGGAGACAGGTTTTTTATGCTAAAGTTCGGACCGCTAAAAATAGAGCCCGGCCTGGCCCTTGCCCCGATGGCCGGCATCACCAACCACCCCTTCAGGCTGCTGGCCAAAGAGCAGGGCTGCCGCCTGGTTTACTCGGAAATGATCAGCGCCAAAGGACTGATGCAAAACGGCAGGCGCAGCCGCGACCTGCTCTACTATACCGAGCGGGAAAGGCCGCTCGGTTTTCAGCTTTTTGGATCGGAGCCGCCGGTCCTGGCCGCGGCCGCCGCCAGGCTGGAATCACTCGGGGCCGATTTCATAGATTTAAACCTGGGTTGCCCCACACCCAAAGTAGTGCGCAACGGGGACGGCGGGGCCCTAATGTGCAAACCCGGGCTATGCA
>PUNU01000206.1 GCA_003551865.1 Syntrophomonadaceae bacterium | reverse complement strand
CTTCATCAGGCGGGTCAGCGCTCCTCTTTCGCTTTCATCAAGCTTCATGGTAATGTATTTTATGGTTTCTTCCAACCTGGGAATCAAAACATATTCAAGGGCATTGACCCTGCGGCGGGTTTTTTCAATTTCTTCCGCCATCAGCTGGACTGATTTTTCCACCTCGGCCAGCTCCATCAACTGGGGCAAGATATTGGAAAGGGTTTCAATGGAGGTATCCAGTTCAGCAGAGGTATCGACAAAACCGTAGGGATAAATGCTGGCCCCTTCTCCTCCACCGGTTTCTTCTTCCACCCAGTCAAACTTGGGGGTATACACGCTCATAATATTTTGCCTGTGCACTTCCAGCTTCAGGGTCTTGGTTGGATACATCAAGGCCTCTTCAAGGTTCTCAGACGGCATGACCGCCCTGGCCAGCAGGAATTTGGCAAAAGCCCCCGTAAGTTCTTTTTCGATATGCTCGCGCAGATCTTTATTTCTGCGAACCAGGATCATAAACTGGCGGATCAGTTCATCCCTTTTATCTTTAAGCAATTTGTGCCCCCGCTGGGCCATGTTCAGCCTTCTTCTAAGGCGGTTTAGCTCCATGCGGGTTGGATTGACCCGTATTTCCACGTAAACTAACCCTCCTCCTGGTCGGACTCCTGGGCGGGCAGATATTTTTCCAGGAACTCGTCACGGACCCGCTTTAATTCAATGCGCGGCAGGTGTGCCAGCAGTTCCCAGCTCAGGTCGAGTGTTTCAATTACACTGCGATCCTCTTCTTCGCCCTGGGCTACATAACGGCTTTCAAACTCGTCGGCAAACCGGGAAAATTTCTTATCCGCATCCGACAGGGCCGCTTCACCGAGAATAGCGGCCAGTTCTTTCGCTTCCTTACCACGGGCGTAAGCGGCATAAAGCTGGTTCATGGTATCGGCATGATCTTCCCTGGTCTGGTCGGCACCGATACCCTTATCCTTGAGCCTCGAAAGGGAAGGCAAAACATCAATTGGGGGATAGATCCCTTTGCGGTGCAGTTCCTGGCTCAGGATAATCTGGCCTTCGGTAATATACCCGGTCAGGTCGGGGATCGGGTGGGTCTTGTCGTTCTCGGGCATGGTCAGGATCGGCAGCTGGGTAATAGAACCCTCACGCCCCTGGATCCGGCCGGCTCTTTCATAAAGGCTGGCCAGGTCGGTATACAGGTAACCGGGATAACCGCGGCGTCCCGGGACTTCTTTGCGGGCGGCCGATATCTCCCTCAAGGCTTCCGCGTAGTTGGTCATATCGGTAAGGATAACCAGGACGTGCATGTCCTGCTCAAAGGCCAGGTATTCTGCGGCCGTCAGGGCAATCCGCGGGGTAGAAATCCTCTCAATGGCCGGGTCGTCGGCCAGGTTGATAAAGAGAATCGAGTGTTCAATCGCTCCGGTCTTACGGAAGTCATTGATAAAGAAATCCGCCTCTTCAAAGGTAATGCCCATGGCGGCAAATACAACGGCAAACTTGGCTTCTGTCCCCAAAACTTTAGACTGCCGGGCAATCTGGGCAGCCAGGTTGGAGTGGGGCAGCCCTGAGCTGGAGAAAATAGGCAGCTTCTGCCCCCGCACCATGGTATTCATTCCATCAATAGCTGATACCCCGGTTTGAATAAATTCCGAGGGGTAGTCGCGGGCATAAGGGTTTATCGGGAACCCGTTAATATCCAGCCTTTTATCGGGAATAATCTTCGGGCCCTGGTCCCGGGGAGAACCCAGGCCGCTGAAAACCCGGCCCAGCAGATCCATGGAAACAGGCAGTTCAATAGCTTTGCCCTGGAAGCGGACTTTCGCCGTTCCAATATTAAGGCCGGTAGAACCTTCAAAAATCTGGACCAGGGCTTTGTCGCGGTCAATTTCTAAGACCTGTCCCCGCCGGATATCTCCACCGGGCAGCTCAATTTCGGCCAGCTCATTGTATTTTATGCCTTCAACCTGCTCCACCAGCATCAACGGGCCGGCCACATCGGCAACAGTTTTATATTCTTTAAGCATCTTCTTCCCCTCCTTCGCCGGCTAACGGGGCCACCTGTTCTTTAATTTCCCGTTTAATATCTTCCATATCCTTGATTTTTTCTTCCGGCAGGTAGCGGGCCCGGGCAATTCTTTCCCGCACCGGAAGTGAAAACAGTTTTTCCAGGTCTAAGTCAATCTGATCTTTTTCAATAACAGCTCCTGCTTCATGGTGGTAAGTGAGGATCAGGTCCATCATGGCGAACTGCTTCTCCAGGGAACTGTAGGTGTCGATTTCATGCATGGCATTCTGATGCAGGAAGTCTTCCCGCAGGGATTTTGCCGTTTCAAGAACCAGCCTTTCTTTTGCTGATAAGGCATCAACACCCACCAGGCGCACGATCTCTTCCAGTTCAGATTCTTCCTGGAGCAGGCGCATTGCTTCCCTGCGCATTTCATTCCACTGCTCGCCAATGGTTTCCCTGAAATAGGGAGCAACATTGTCCAGGTACAGCGAATAACTCAATAACCAGTTAATCGCCGGAAAGTGCCTCCGGTAAGCCAGGGAAGCATCAAGCCCCCAGAACACCTTGACAATACGCAAAGTGCCCTGTGAAACCGGTTCGGAAAGGTCACCACCCGGCGGCGATACCGCGCCGACCAGGGTCAGGGCTCCCTCCCTGTCTTCGCTGCCCAGGCAAACGGTCCGGCCTGAACGCTCATAAAAGTCGGCCAACCGGGATCCAAGGTAAGCCGGGTACCCTTCCTCTCCAGGCATTTCTTCCAGGCGGCCGGACATCTCCCGCAGCGCCTCGGCCCAGCGGGATGTGGAGTCTGCCATTAAGGCAACGCTGTAGCCCATGTCCCGGAAGTATTCTGCAATGGTGATCCCGGTGTAAATAGAAGCCTCGCGGGCGGCAACCGGCATATTCGATGTATTGGCGATCAGGACCGTCCGCTTCATCAGGGGTTCACCGGACTGGGGATCAAGCAGTTCCGGGAACTCCATTAAAACGTCGGTCATCTCGTTACCGCGCTCTCCGCAGCCAATATAGACCACTATTTCGGCATCGGCCCACTTGGCCAGCTGGTGCTGGGTAACCGTCTTTCCGCTGCCGAAAGGACCGGGAATGCAGGCGGTTCCTCCCTTGGCCACCGGGAAAAAGGTATCTAAAATCCGCTGGCCGGTAATTAATGGAATGTGGGGGCCCATTTTTTCTTTATAGGGGCGGCCCTTGCGGACCGGCCACCGCTGAAGCATGGTGATATCGTAGTCCCCATCTTCTGTTTCCAGCCTGGCTATAACATCGGTTACGGTTGCTTCACCGCTTTTAATATCTTTTATCTTCCCCGCAGGAAAATTGGGCGGGATCATGACCCGGTGTTCAACAATGGTCGTTTCCTGGATGGTGCCGATAATGTCACCGGGCTTTAGCTGATCCCCTTCTTTGACCGTGGGATTAAAATCCCATTTGCGCTCGCGATTCAGGGCGGGAACTTCCACTCCCCGGGTGATATAATCACCTGCCATCTTTTTAATCCCGTCAAGGGGGCGCTGGACCCCGTCAAAAAAAGATTCGATCATGCCGGGGCCAAGCTCAACACTGAGCGGTTCACCGGTTATATATACAGGCTCTCCCGGGCCGACACCCCCGGTTTCTTCGTATACCTGTATGGAGGCCTGGTCGCCGCGCACCTCCACAATTTCACCCATCAGCCGGGCCTCGCTGACCCTGACCATATCGTACATCCGGGCCGCGCCCATATTATCCGCTACGACAAGGGGACCGGATACTTTTACAATCCTTCCTACATCCAAGTTATCAACCTTCTTTCCTGAAAAGAATGTCTGCGCCGATCGCTTTTTCGACATTTTTCCTTATTTGCTCAATTCCAATCCCCAGGGCTCCCTTGCTGTTCGGGATTAAAACGATCGTCGGCAAAAAGCGCTTATGCACTTCATTAATAACCTCTTGCATCCCCTGGGCTAACTCTTCGGTGATAAATATAACCCCGTAATGTTCAGAAACCAGCTTTTTAAGGGTATCAAGGGCCGCTTCTGAACTGGTAACCGGGAAAGTATCCACGCCAATGGTTTTAAATCCCATGATAGAGTCTTTATCTCCAATGACGGCAATTTTATACGTAGACATCACGAATTCGCTCCCTGATCGATTCGGCAGGCAGCCTGTTGATCTTGCCCACCAAAACAATGCGGATATTTTTAATCTCGATTTCTTTTGCCCACAGGTAACCAACCAGGGGCTCTACGCCAAATGGGACCCACTTGCCCTCCTTGAGGTAAACAGTAATATAATTGTCGGCCAGTTTTTCCAGGAGTGAAGCTGAGCCTTTTTCCGACCACTCCCGCACCCCTTCACTAACCAGGTCGGCATAATCACTGAGAGCCAGCATGGAAATCAGTGATTCAACCGGTTCTTCGATCATAGCAGCCAACCGGTCGACAGATAAAGATCCGTTTGGCAGCAGCACCCTGATCAGGAAATCCCGGCTCAGGCCCATTCGCTTGACCCGGATCAATGTTTTCAGGTTGGTTAAGTCAATCTGCCTGACAAACAAGCCCTCTAAAAAGGGCGCCTGATGTTCCCTGGCGGCATCAATCAACTGTTCATAAAGGACCTGGTCCAGGATCAAATCGATAATCTGGGGATCACGGTTGATCATGAAATCTTCATTAATGGTACTGGCAGCACGGCGCAACTTTTCAGGCAGCAGCAGGAAATTATCTTCGCTTACTGCGTACTCCAGCTTGGAGAGGTCCATGGAGCCGACCGGAATAAAAAGGTCACTTTTTATCCCCAAATATTTGTCTTTGAACAATACTTTCAGGTTATGAATATCGTACCGCAGGGCCAGCATCCCGATCAGTTCGGGAACAGGGCTGATTTTCAGGACGGTATTAAAAACATAGCTCAATTCATCGGCTAAAACAGATTCGAAGTTATGGACATCGTCCAGTTCAGCCACAGCGGCGGAGTAACCGGTTTCAGACAGGACTTTCAACGCTTCCTCGGTTGTGTCGGCATTGATCATCCTCTCAAAGTGGCCCTGATCGAGCAAGCGTGTTTCCATCGCCTTTACCCGCGCTACTGCGTAGCCATAAATTGTATCATCAATAAGCATCTATACTGCTCTCCTTTCCTGGAGGAAAGCCTGCCTGTTATTTAAAAAGCAGTTCGGCTACTTCATATTCCAAGTCGTCTCTTTTCCTCTCCAGGAGCGATTCAAACGAGCAGTTCATTTCTAAACCGCCCCTCTGGAGAATAAAGCCGCCCTTGATAGGCCTGGTTTCTTCCGCAAGCTTCAGTTCTCCTTTTTTCCCCTGGTCGGCCAGGCTCTTGTTTACATCTTTCCAAAAGTCCTCCGTAATCCTTTCTTTGTCGCGCTCGTTAAAAAACACCGTCTCAGTGCCGGTATCAGTAATATCCAGGAGAAGATTACGGATAACGGAAAGATATTCCCGGTCATCTAAACCAGACAGCTCATCTAAGGCTTTCTGGAAGGCTTCGCCAATCATTTCCTGCTTGGCGGCAAGTAATTTTTTCCGCGCTTCAAGCTGGGCTACGCCAATAATGCGGCTTTTTTGTTCAGCCGCTGACTTGCGAGCCTGTTCAAGAATCTGTTCTTTTCTCCGGTTGGCCTTCTCCCTGGCCTCCGATTCAACAGCATCGGCTTTCTTGGAAGCCTCATCTTTTATAGACTCAGCCCTGGCCTGCGCGTCATCAAGGACGCGCTGGACGATCCTGTCCGCTCCTTCTTTCAAGCAACTCACCCCTTTAAGCAGCCGGCTCTAAACATCAATACCGAACAGCATTAAGATTGTGGCCAGCAGGGCAAATACAGCGTAAGTTTCCACCATTACGGCGTATACGATCCCTTTACCCATTTCTTCCGGCCTTTTGGCAATCAGGTTTATGGACGATGCCAGGACCCTTCCCTGGTAAATGCCGGAGCTTAAGCCGGCTATAGCAATAGGCAGCGCCGCCATCAAATAAGCATAACCCTGCCAGGTAGTAAGTTGAACCAGCTCTTCACCAACAATACCGATATCCTGCATAATCAGGAATCCGGCCAGGAGCCCGTAAATACCTTGCGTTCCCGGAAGCGCCTGTAATAAAAGGGTTTGCCCGAACTTGTCCGGGTCTTCCGAAATCAACCCGCAGGCGCTCTGCCCGACAATACCGATCCCGATTGCCGAACCACTTCCGGCCAAACCAACCGCCAGGGCTACTCCCAGCATTGCTATTTCAATTCCTTCCATTTGTTGAAGCCTCCTTTTTTATTCTCCCGCTGATGTTATATTATTTTT
>PUNU01000187.1 GCA_003551865.1 Syntrophomonadaceae bacterium | reverse complement strand
TTTTATCTCTTTTGTCACTTTTTATTACGTCAGTGAAGGCACATGCACTGCATACAACCGCTAAAACTGCCGGCTTCACCTCCATCAGTAATATTTTCTGGCAACAGCTCAATTATAAACTACATCGTGGTCAAAATAAACATACTTTTCATTATTTTAACACACCAGGCACTATTAGTTCCATACTAAATTTAAAATTTCCTGCTTTTTGTGTAAAATTTTTTCTGATCTGGTTTTTCTATTAACTTAGTTTATACCTAAAACGTTAATATTTCAAGCTTTTTTTAAAAAATAGTACCGTTTTTTTTGGCGGACCTTTTTCTATAATTGGTATTACTTTCCGTTTTACCGGTAGCGCTGCAGGTAAGCTTCCAGACCTTCGAACAGGGCCCGGGCGGCCTTGACATGGGTTTCATTTTTCTCAAGCAGTTTTTCCTCGGTGGCATTGGTCAGGAAACCCAGCTCGACCAGCACCGCCGGCATCTCTGTGTTTTTCAACACATAAAAGCTTCTTTGTTTGACCCCCCGGTCGCGCAGGCCCAGGGCTGAGACCATTTCCCGCTGAACCTGCTCGGCCAGGTACCTGGAAGCACTGCTGTGATCATTTTCAGAGCAGTAGTATGTTTCGGTACCGTTGGATTCAGGATCTGAATAAGCGTTGGCATGAATGCTGACAAAAACATCCGCTTCGGCTTCGTTGGCCACTTCAACCCGGCGCGCATTTCTGACCGAATGGTCGCCGCTGCGGGTCATGACCACCTCCGCTCCCGCTTCCTCCAGCAGGGCGGCCAGCTCTAAAGCCACGGCCAGGTTTACTTCCTTTTCTCTTAAGCCTGAAGCCCCGATTGCACCGGGGTCGGAACCGCCGTGCCCGGGGTCGACGGCCACGGTTTTGCCCTTAAAAGGGTTCTCGGTAAGATTTACTTCTTTAACATAGTCTCCGTGCACCCAGCCGTTTTTATCCTCTGGTGTAATGACTGCCAGCCATTCATCCTGGTTCCCGGTTACCTCAAGGACGGTACCGCGGGTAAGCCGGGTAAGAATATCATGGTCGGTGCTCGGCCCGCTCCTAAGCCGCAAGGCCGAATCGGAGGGAACATCCACTGTTACATGATATTTTACCTTTTCATCGTCTCCCGGCTCCGCCTCGCTGTCCCTCTCCTTTGGCTCTTCATCAGTTGTTTCTTCTTCAGGCTCCTCCGGTTCGGCCGGATTTTCGGTTTGGGCAATCTGTTCGAGGATCATTAAAATCTTTATGTGGTAATCGGATGAGGACGACCATTTGCCCGGCAGGTCGTCGACAAAGAACACCGAACCGGCCCAGGGCTCTTCGAGTACTAGATGGAAGCGTTGGTGCGGCTCGCCGATCGGATCAAGGCCCACATAGGCGGATATATGGTTAAAGTGGGCCCGGACCCCGTCTTCAGGGCTGCCGAACTTTTCGTAATCGGATGCTTCACTGCCCGAGGCTTCGGCAGTCCTGATGCCGGCCCAGTTGTTAAATTCAGGCGGCAGGTTATTGCTGAAAGCACCGAATTCGGTTTCAACAGCGGCCTGGGCGTAAAGCACTTCCGGGCGTATGCCCGTTTTTTCCCCGTATTCCCAGTAGAGCGGGGCAATGTCAATTAATCTTTCGTGGGCTTCCCTGCCTTCAGCCCATTCTTGGGCCTGCTGCACCGAAGCCCGGGGCAACCCAAGGATCTCTGTTTTGCTGCCGGGCGGTTTAAAATCAGGATTGTTGGAGCCGCTTCCCGAGTCGAGGGTTTGACTGATGCGAAGCAGCTTGCCTTCGTTCAGCTCGACCAGTTCGACACTGCCCGGCATATCAGCTTCTTTAGCCTCGCCGCTTTCGGTATAACCGTGAAGATCGAAGCTTTTGCCTTCGATCATGGCCCGGGCATATTGATCCATAACCGCTTGGTAGTCAAGGTAACCTTTTTTGTTGTCAAAGAGCGCAAACGGCTTTTTAGCGGCAAAATCTTCATACAACCCGTTGGACTGCCCGAGGACTTTTAGTGCATAAGAATCGAGCAGCTCCTGGTAATGATATTTGAAATAGCCGCCTTCTTGATCTTCAACTACAAAACCGGTAACGGCCGCTTCAGCCGGCAAACTCAATAAAACTATGATTACTGCGGTCAGCAAAACCAGCCGGCTGACGGCTCTGTATTGTTTAAGCACCGGAACACCTCCGGATTAACTGGCCTGATTGTCTTATTCTTCTATAGCTACTTTACTGCGCAGGATATCCGGATCTTCTTTTTCCACAACTCCGTAAAATGTTTGCACATCGGCGAGGAAGCGCAGTTCTTCGCCGCCGAGCTTCACCCTGTAGCTTCCGGGATCAGCAGTATCCAGGGTGACAAAGACCAAAACCTTGCCCTGCGGCACAAGCAGGCCCAAGCTTTCATCTTCTGCATCGGGTTCTGCCACTTCAAGGCTGAACCCGGGCAGCCCGTCCGGCTCTTCATCCGCGGGCTCGGGTTCCGGTTCGGGTTCAGGCTCAGGTTCGGGTTCAGGCTCAGGAACCGGTTCAGGCTCGGGTTCAGGAGCCGGTTCCGGCTCGGCCGCCGCCGTTTCCTGCATTTCCTCCCCGGTCGGCTCAGCAGGGCTGTAGTGCGGATCACCGTGCTCCCTTAAAGTTTTAAGCATCTCGGGGCTGGAAATTTCATGGCCGGCAATAAAAATACTCACTCCATCGGCAAACTCGATATCGCCGGGAATTTGCTCCATGGTGCTGCCCGAAGCGTTAACCAGCAGATTTTCAATTTTCCCTTCGCCTTTAATTTCAACCGCCTCGTTAAGCTCGAGGTAGCTTACCAGGACGTCTTCATCGAGGGTAAGCCCATTGTTTAAAGCATCCTCGGCCACGATCAGCTTCGAAAAGGATGAATCCCCGATTAAATCATACTGACCCGCTTCGGAGGTAATCTTAACCTCGTTAAAGTCGCCGTAAAGCTCGGTAAGGCCGGAAGCGGAGAGGAAAGCGCGGTCGACCCTTACCCGCCCGAGCAGGTAGGTGGTCCCGTCAAGGTATAGGTCCTTTATGATCATACCGTCGGGATTTTTGATTGCGGTTCCCCCGGCCTTTGAGTCAACGAGAAGCTTGTTCAGCATATCGGCTTCTATTTCAATGTTGGCCTCTTCGGCTAAAACTTCCAGGGATTGAAAGCTGCCGTAAAGCTCAACTGTTTCTCTGGTGATCACTTCGACTGTACTGAAACCTTCGGCCCCGGCATCCAGGTTTTCTGTCAGGCAGGCGCCTGTTTCCAGGTAGGTTTTGCCAACTTTTGTTTTACCGGAGGCAGCCAGCCTGACCCTTTCACCGGAGCGGTTGACTTTGACCTCATTGAAATCACAGCTGTGCATGTAGATGGTGTCCATGCCGCCGCCCCGGACCAGGACGTTATCTTCGACGATAACGTTTATAAGCTCCACACTGCCGTCGCCTATACCGGGTCCCAGGACAAGGCTGCCTGTAATGTGGGCATCCTCGAGAATTTCTCCCGGAGTGTCAATTGTATAATCGCCTTCGATGAGCCGAAGGGTGTCTTCTTCGCCGGTTTCCAGGCTGCTTGAGGTGATCATTCTGCGCAGGGAAGAAGTAAGGCCCAGGCTGTCGGTAAACAGCAAGACCAAGGAGGTAAGCACAAAAATAGCCGCCACGGCTATAACGAGGGGGAAAAAGCCGAGCTTGCGTTTCTTTTTATTTCTTCTCCGTTCGACTCTGCTCATTACAAGACCTCCCCGCTGGGAAAAGGCCCGGCCAAAAAAAAGATACAATTACACCTGCTTCGGCAGCCAGGCTGTCATGGCTTCACTGTGCAAGCTTTAGACTCCCGACTTTGCGTCCCCGCCTTTCGACGGAGTTGCCCTTTTCGGCCAGGTTAACAATAAAAAATAGATTATGTTATTAACACACGACAAATATTTCTAATTTTTCATAATAATATTATCAGGGCTTTTAACTTTTGTCAACATTTTTTACAGGGAAATTCAGGTTATTTATAGAATAAATGATAAAAAGATCAAAAAAAGGTTTGTGAAAGGGGTTTTAAACATGCGTCACTGGCCCGAAAAAGGCAAAATGAATACCGATGACACAGTTAAAGCGGTGCTGGAAAAGGTTGAAGAACTTGGTATTAAACACGTGGTAGTGGCCTCGAACACCGGGGCAACAGCGGAAAAATTTACCGGCAAAGGCTCTGAGGTGGTCTGCGTTACCCACCACGTGGGCTTCACCGGACCCGGCGAAGACGAAATGGGAAAGGAGATGAGACAAAAGCTGCAGGAACAGGGGGTAAAACTGCTCACCACCACCCACCTGCTGGCGGGAGTGGACCGGGCTCTGCGCAACAAGTTCGAGGGAGTTTATCCGGCTGAAATTGTTTCTTCAACACTGCGCCTGCTGGGGCAGGGCTTTAAGGTGGCCGTGGAAATTAGTGTGATGGCCTTGGATGCCGGATTAATCCCGTACGGGGAAGAGGTAATCGCCGTGGGCGGAACCGGACGGGGCGCCGACGCGGCAATTGTGGTGGTACCCGCCCACTCAAGTTATTTCTTCGATACAAAAGTCAAGGAGATTATCTGCATGCCGAGGGAAAAATAAAAATGGGGCTGTCTCTAAAGGCAGCCCCTGCAATATAAGGTTAGTTTCTATTAACCGCCGGTCAATTAACGTCCTGCGAATTTCTTGAGGACTACCCAGCCGGCGGGCGGCATAAAGCCCAGGGCAAGCATCGGGAAAGTGCTTCCCCGGTTTGCGGAAGGGGAACTGTTCCCGGCGCTTCCGGAGCGACAACCAAAGATTGCGGTGTGGCAGCAGTGCTGCTTCCGCCGTTGGTGCCACCGTTGGTGCTCCCATTGCTCTGCCATTATCACCGTTTTCGCCTTTATCTCCGTTGATATATGGCCTGGCCCTGCCAACCGGCCGGTTAATCTTTCATTTCCTTTAGCATTTCAACAATTCTTTCATGGTAGGTCGTTGAAGGACTCCACCTGCCGCTTAAGCCTTCGACCGTTTCGATTGAGCCGGCCCAGGAAAGCCGCACTACCACGTGGTAGCGGTCGTGCGGTTCGCCTAGAGGATCAAGGCCGACGTAAGCGGCCATATGGTTGAAGTGCGCCCGCATCCCGTCTTCGGCGGTGGCAAATTGCTCATGGTCTTCGGGCCGGTTTCCGTCGGCATCGGCCGTCTTGATCCCGGCCCAGTTGTTGTAATCGGCGGGAATTATGCCCGGGTAGTGCCCAAACCCGGTTTCGTAGGCCGACTGGGCATAGAGCACCTCGGGGCGCATACCTGTCTTTTTACCATACTCCCAGTATAGTTCAGCGGCGTCAATAAATCCCCGGTGGGCCCGCTTGGACTCCGCCCACTGCAGGGCCCGGTCCAGCGTAACCTGCGGCTCACCAATTATGGGGGTATTAGTCTCAACCGGAGCGGGTTTTTGTTCCTCACCTTCTGGAGGCTCGGCATCATCCTGCCGATCCGCGCCGTTTTCGCCGCCCGGCTCCGAATCATCCGGTTCACCGGCGGCCTGCTTATCAAGGATAAATTCGGTCCTGGACAACCCGCCCGGGGAAGCCGAAACCAGCTTGATCATCCCAGGCATGTCGGCCCGGGCCGCTTCTTCGCTCGAAATATATTGATCAAAGGAAAACCGCCCGCCCTGCAATACAGCGCGGGCATACTGATCGAGGATATCATTATAGTCGATATAACATCCGGAGGCGCAAAGTACAGCCAGGGGCTTTTTTGCGGCATAATCTTCATACAACCCGTTTGATCCGCCCAGCAGTTTAAGGGCGTAAGACTCAAGCAGTTCTTCGTAACAGTACTGATAGCATGTGCCATCGTTACTTTCAGCAACAAAACTGTCGACCGCGGCCGCAGCGGGCAGGGATACAAACAGCACCAGGATGAGCACCACCAAAAACAGGCAGGCCTTTATGCTGCCGCCCCGCCCTAGGTGCAAGGCGCCTGCCGTTATGTTTGTTTCGTTCCCGGCTGAAAAACCTTTTGCCATTTAGAAGCCCCCTTCCGAGCGGCGATAATTATCGTAAACTATTCCCACTTTTTTGTCAACGGCAGTCAACCTGTGCCGAATCGGCGCTTTCGAAAAAGGTACAGGCTTATGGGTGCACTTTTTTGCACCAGGTTCGGGGCTAGAGGCTTTTATCAGCCAGCTCCAGGCATTGGTCGAGAGCGTCGAGGCCGAATTTTAACTCGTCTTCATTAATGGACAGCGGCGGCGCGACAAAAATGTGGTTCCAGCGAATGTAAACATAAACACCCTTGTCGCGCAGGCACTTGTTGATCCGGGCCATGATGCCGGGGTCGGGGGCGTTCCAGGGAGCAATGGGTTCCCTGGTCCGGCGATCTTTGACCAGCTCAACGGCCGAAAAAAGCCCGATTGAA
>PUNU01000161.1 GCA_003551865.1 Syntrophomonadaceae bacterium | reverse complement strand
GCTGAAATAGACCGCGCCAATTCGGAAGACAACTTAAAAGTTGTGGTCAAAGGTACCTCGGGAACTGATGAAGATGCCCTGCTTGAGTCGTTGAAGGAAGAACTTGGCAGCAAGTTCCAGGTCCCGGCAAGCGTTGAAAGCAGTTCTCTTGATGCGGTGGTCACTAAAATTGGCCTGGAAAAATTTATTACCGAAAAGACTATATTCGATAACCGGCAGAGCTAGCCGGGAGCGCTTCGAAACTGCCACAGCCCCGTTTTGTTCGGGGCTGTGGCTGTTGGCGGCAAAAAGTCAGCGGGGTGCCGTGTGTGACGAGCTTTTCAATATTCCTTGATGATGATATAATTATGGGGCAAAATGCTGTTATTTTTTATGCATAGTTAAAAATGAAGTCAGAAAGGCAGGTGTGAATTTGCGTAGCCTACCGGAACCAGTGAACCTGGATACGATTACCGGCAACCTTGCCGACCCCGTTTTTTTGGTCGATATGAGCAAAAAAATTGCCTGGTTAAACCGGAAATCCGGGGAGTTTTTTAATACAGACTTAGAAGACGCTTCAGGAAAGACAATTATGGAGCTGACCGGTATTGAGAAAATGAATTCCCTGCTTGATGAGGTATTTGAACAGCAGGGAGAGCTCAAAACCTCATATGAAGAAACCTCGGTAAAGGTGAAAAAGCAGGATGAGCGGTATTTTTTTAAGATCGCCATGAACCCGGTTTTTCACCAGGATAAGTTGTGGGGGGCCTTGGTCCAGCTGACGGATGTAACCAGGTTCCATGAAATGGAAAAGATAAAAACAGATTTTGTCTCAATAGTTTCCCACGAGTTTAGAACCCCGCTAACTTCAATAATAGTCGGGGTAGAAATGCTTAAGGAAGGCATGTTGGGTGATCTCACTCCCCGGGGCAAGGAAGTTTTGGAAGCAATCGGTGCGGACTGTGAAAGGTTAAGCAGGCTCATAGACAACCTGATGGAGTTGTCCCGCATTGAGTCCGGAACAATCTATGTGGAATCACAACCAACCGATGTGGTCGACCTGGTTGAAGAAGCAGTCCGCCCGTTGAAGTTCCAGGCTGAACAGCAGGGGATTGAACTGATTACCGATATTCCTCCCGAGCTCCCCCCGGCGGTTGCCGATTTCAACAAGGCGGTTTGGGTTTTGGCCAACCTGGTTGGCAATGCTTTGCGCTACACCGATCCGGGGGGGACGGTTACTGTCCGGGTCAGGCAGCGCGCCAGGCGCCTGTTTTTTACTGTTGAAGATACCGGCTGTGGCATACCAAAAGAACAGCAGGATAAAATATTCAGGAAGTACGTCCAGGTAAGCGGACCCGGTAGAAAAGGTACCGGGGGAGTCGGCCTGGGCCTCGCTATAGCCAAGGATATCGTCATGGCCCACGGCGGCGAAATATGGGTTGACAGCGAAGAAGGAAAAGGAACCACGTTTACCTTTACTTTTCCGGTATACCAGGGGAGCGAATCTGTCACCCTGCCGGATACTGAGTAAGAAGGAGGTTAGGCATGCCCAATAAAGTACTGCTCGTTGAAGACGAAAAAAATGTTATCCTCGGGGTCCGCACCTGTCTCGACGCCGTAGGCTACCAGGTAGAAGTTGTAGAAGACGGTGAAGATGCCCTTGAATCCGTGCGAAGGGAACACCCTGATTTAATTCTTCTTGATTTGCTGCTGCCGAAAGTAGACGGTTACGAGGTATTAAAAGTGCTTAAAGGCGATGATGAAACCAGCAGTATCCCGATTATTGTTTTAACGGCCAAGGCGGAAGAAGAACACCGCCAGCGGGCCATGGATCTGGGGGCGAACAATTACATGACCAAACCTTTTAAACCGCAGGAACTGTGGGATTTGCTGAAGCACTATCTTCCTGAACCAAATTAATGATTGTTATTTGCTATTAATACTACTGTGCAATGTCCGGTAATTGGCGGCGCCATGGGGACGGTTCAAGCGTTCCAAAGCGCAGCGAAGGCCGAAAGGAAGACGATGGAACCGTACCCTACGGCATAGCGGGCAATGATGCAGGCTAAAGTTGCGCTGTAGTGTTAATAAAGCTAATTTAAAGGGCACAGATCTCTGTGCCCTTTTTAGAAGATGCACCCGGCATGGGCGTAGGCCTGGCGGTGAAAGTTCGCTCAAGTGCCGAACGGCTTGTTTGGAGGTATAGAAGGGTCTTTGGACTGACGACCGTCCCCTATCCCCATTCACAGTATGAACTTGGGAGGAAATTGATGGCTGTAAGAAAACACACTTATGAACAGGGGCCAATCCGTCCCCCCAGTGAAGCAAACAGCTTGTTAATACGCCTTACACGCAACTGTCCCTGGAACCGCTGTCTGTTTTGCCCGGTCTATAAGGGTGAAAAGTTCAGCCGGCGCAGTGTGGAGGAAATTAAAGCAGACATTTATGCCGTGGCCAATGCCGTGGCTAAGGTTAGGGAAATTTCAAGTTCAAAAGGCCAGGGTGGAGAGATAAACCGCCGGACGGTGGCCCTGGTCCATGCAGAGCACCCGGAGCTGCTCCCGGTGGCTTTCTGGCAGTACCACGGGGGTGAAAACGTCTTTCTTCAGGATGCCGACAGCCTTTTGCTGCCGGTTTCCCAGTTGATTGAAATCCTGGAGCTGTTAAAAGAAAAATTTCCGGGCATTAAACGCATAACATCTTATGCCCGTTCACGATCTTTAGTGCGCCGCTCGGTACAAGAGCTCATCCGCCTTAAAGAAGCCGGTTTGAACCGGGTCCATGTGGGTTTGGAAAGCGGAAATGACCGTGTTCTCGAATATATGCAGAAAGGAGTTACCGGGGCACAGCAGATTGAAGCCGGTTCGAGGGTTAAAGAGGCCGGGATAACTTTAAGTGAATACGTAATCCTTGGCCTGGGTGGAATGGAATGGTGGCGGGAGCACGCCCTTGATACTGCCGGGGTTTTAAACAAGATTAATCCCGACTTCATCCGCGTCCGCACTCTGGCTGTCCCGCCGGCCAGCCCTCTCTTTGAGCGGGTTGAGCGCGGTGAATTCAAACCTCTTTCCGATGATGAAGTTGTCAGAGAAGAAGCCCTGTTTATTGATAACCTGGAAGGAATCGGCAGTGCATTTTACAGCGACCATATTCTTAACCTGCTGGAAGAAGTAAACGGCCGCCTTCCTGGTGACAAGCCGCAAATGCTGGATGTTCTAAACCGCTATCTGAAACTGCCTCAAAGGCGGCGTGAGCTCTTTCGTTTGGGCCGGAGGACCGGTTATTTCAGGACCTTGAGCGATCTTGACAATGTCTCACTGGTTTCTGCTGTTGAGAGCATTTATCGAAAACTGAAGCAGGAAGGGCTTACTGTCGATCAATATATCCAACAGCTTATGCTAAGATTTATTTAAATACTTCAGCGCAATATCCGGGAATTAGCGGTGCCATGGGGACGGTTCGAGCGTTCCTGAGCGCAGCGAAGGCCGAAGGGAAAACGATGGAACCGTCCCCTATGGCATAGCGGGCAATGATGTAGGCTAAAGTTGCGCTGTAGTGTTAATGGAAACATTAGTCGAGGGATGTGATTATTATCCGTGTAGCGATATGTGTACTCGAACTGCATATACCCGGAGCAACCTCGCTTAAAGCAAAGCGCCAGGTAATCAAAAGCCTGACCCAGCGTCTTCGTAACCGTTTCAATATATCGGTAGCCGAAGTAGGTGATCAAAATCTATGGCAGAGAGTTGAACTGGGCATGGCCGTGATCTGCCATAACGGAGCCGGAGCTGATAGTATCATGGAAAAAATCTTTGATTACGTGGAGCAGGAAAACAGCGTCAATATAATAGCCTCCCGGCTGGAAAACTATTAGTCAAAGGAGAAGGTAGTGACCAAGCTCAAACAGATTACCGCTCTGGCTCATCGCCATGCCGGTGTGGCAATAAAACAGGGGGACCGGGTTGTTGACGCCACAGCTGGAAACGGTTATGATACCATTTTCCTGGCTGAAAAGGTAGGATCATACGGCCATGTATATGCTTTCGATGTGCAAAAAATGGCCCTTGAAGAAACCCGCAGGCGCCTGGAAGATAATAACCTGGAGGAACGGGTCACCCTGATCCGGGACGGCCATGAGCAGATGCATAAATACCTGCGCCGCCGGGTTGCGGCAGTTATGTATAACCTCGGTTATCTGCCCGGGGGCAGCCGCGAGATTACCACCTGCCATGAAACCACCGTAGAGAGCTTTAAGCAGGCCCTGAATTTGCTGAAAAATGGCGGCATAATTACAGTTGTTCTCTATCCGGGCCACCGGCAGGGGGCCCTTGAGAAAGAGCATCTGCTTCCTTACTGCCGGAGACTGCCGCCGAAGACATTCAATGTCCTGCATGTTAGACAGGTTAACCCCGGCGGTGAACCTCCGGAGCTGATCGTTGTTCAAAAAATTCTTTTTTAGCCTTAAGCGATTGCTGAAAGGAATTCACTCATGATTTGTCGAACATGGTTTCGGGAATATATATAGAACAGGGGCTTGAATAAACTGATACAAAAATGGTCCATGATTGAAGTTGAACTGCAACAGGTAGAACAGCGCATTAAGCAGATCGTAGCAGCAGGAGATCCCGAAATTGACGAAGTGGGCGCTTATATATTCAATGGTAGCGGGAAAAGGATGCGCCCCGCACTTTTTTTGCTGGCCGCTTACAGCCAGGCAAGCAGCCTTCAGCCTTACCTTGACGCGGCTGCAGCCCTGGAACTCATGCACACCGCTTCGTTACTGCATGATGATGTTATTGATCAGTCTTCAACCCGTCGAGGAAAGGATACCGTCCATGAGAAGTGGGAAAACAAAATCTCGGTGCTGACCGGTGACTACCTGTTGAGCCGGGCTTTCAAGATCCTGGTTGGTTACCGGGATTGGCGGCTGATGGACATAATTGTTGATATAGTGCAAAATATGACTGAGGGAGAAATGGAACAGGCTTTTGCCGATGTTGATACACCGGAGCTGGAAGAGCGCTACATCAAGTGGATAGGCAAGAAAAGCGCTTCTTTTTTTGCCGGATGCTGCCGGGCCGGCTCCTATATTAGCGGTGCTGATATAGATGAACAGGAACATTGGAACGAGTATGGCTACAACCTGGGCATAGCTTTTCAATTAATCGATGATTTGCTTGATTACACCGGCCTCGGATCACAAACTGGAAAACCGAACTATGGTGATTTGCGCAACCGGATAATCACTCTTCCCTTGATCCGGACGATTAACCGCGAGCGGGAAAATGATTCCGTATGGCGCCTGCTCCGTAAAGATGGTGCTTCCGAGAGTCAGATTACTGCGGCAGTGCAAACCGTTTTGGAAAGCGACGGTCCGGAATATACTTACCGGATGGCCTGCGAATACGCAGGGCGGGCTTTCAGTGTGGTGAACGGCTTAAAGAAGGTTGATGAAGATGTCAGGGGTGTCCTGCAGGGTTTAAGCCGGGATATACTGGATCGGAAAAAATAAAACCTCACCTGCGGGTCTAAAGTGATTGCAGAGTTCTCGTTAGATTGCCACCTCTTTTTCCATGGAGGATTGAAAAATGCCTGACCGTAATATTTCCAAATCCGTAATCAGAAGACTCACAGTTTATCTTCGCATATTGGATCAGCTTATTCGGCGTGATGTAGAAATGATCTCTTCTAAAGAACTGAGCAATGAAACCGGTTTTACTGCAGAACAGATCCGTAAAGACCTGGCCTATTTCGGAGCTTTTGGAACCAGGGGTGCCGGCTACAACACTGTTTTCCTTAGAGAAAAGCTTATGAAAATCATCGGGCTGGATAGAAAAACCGATGTCATCGTTGTCGGAGCAGGAAATCTTGGCACCGCCCTGACCCGCTATAATACAACAAAAAATCCCTATGTCAGCATTGTGGCGGTATTTGATAAAGACCCCCGTCTTATCGGCAACAGGATTTATGATGTAGAGGTGTTTCCTGTTGAGCAGGCCCCCGGCGTAATAAAAGAAAAAGGCATAAAAGTGTGTCTGATCACTGTTCCTGCCCAGGAAGCCCAGGAAGTGGCCGAGATGGTTATTGACAGCGGGGTAAAAGCTATTTTGAACTTTGCCCCGGTCAAGCTTACGGTTCCCGAAGATGTTCATGTCCATAATGCCGATCTGACTATCGAACTGCAGAGCTTGATTTATTACACTTCCGCCGAAGAGGAACGGAAAAAACGCCTGCAGCAGGGAATGAAGAACGGCAGGTCTGCTAAATCTTTTCCCATTGAAGAGGAATAAAAGATGCAGGAGGACCGGAGAAAATTTTAAAGAGACCCTGCTGCGACCTGTTGACTTTTATAATTAGCTTTTGTATACTTAGTTATGCAAATGGAGCTGTGGTGTAGATGGTTAACATATCGGCCTGTCAAGCCGAAGATCGCGGGTTCGAGTCCCGTCAGCTCCGCCATAATGCCGAGATAGCTCAGTCGGTAGAGCAGCGGACTGAAAATC